>CAZGPW010000043.1:0-12368 GCA_964527535.1 uncultured Bacteroidales bacterium | reverse complement strand
TTGTACATCGCAAGTGTTGTTGGTGGTTCCAAATCTGGCTTTTACACAACTTCCGGCGGTAAATGCATTTCCCCCCGTTTCCCATTGCGCGTGCACATGGTCAACCGATATGAGGAATAGAAATGCCATAAGCAAAAGGCTTACACGCCGGTGTTTACTGTGTGTGTGTGGCAGCGGGTGTTGGCTGCCTGTTGTCGTCGGTTTTGTTTGAAGTATTTCCATTTTACTAAAATTTTAATGCTTCGTATATACAAGTAAACGTAAATCTTTTTAAAAAGTTGCAAAAAAGTTAAGGTTTTTGAAAATGCAAGTGGTGATGATGCCTTTGGCAAACATCAGGAAATTTGCATTACGAGTATATATTGCGTGAGGGCGGAGGTGGTTAGCCCGCTGCAGTGGAGGCTTACTGACTGCTGCTGTGGCAGAGCGGCGGAACAGAGCTCCTGTCACAGCATTGCAGGCAGACGTCTGCACAAAGCGGCTAAAAACCGGAGACCGACCCTTATTTGTGAGCATCTCTCCATCTTACCATCTCACAAATAAGGGGCACGCCCAAAACAAAAAAATCCGGATCCTCAACGAACCCGGATTATCATTCAGAACAGAAATTCATCATTCGTCGAGTTTATGAATCACAAGGCCGGAGCGCAATTTTGGTTCAAACCAGGTGGTTTTTGGCGGCATGATGTTTCCGGTATCAGCGATGGTAATCAATTGTTCCATGCTGACGGGATACAAGGCAAAGGCCACTTTCATTTCGCCGGAATCCACGCGTTTTTTCAGTTCACCAAGGCCGCGGATACCACCAACAAAGTCAATGCGGTTGGATGTACGCAGGTCTTTGATGTCAAGCAACTCGTCCAACACCAGATTTGAAAGTATGGTTACATCCAACACGCCTATGGGGTCGTTGTCATCGTAAGTACCGGCTTTGGCTGTAAGTTTATACCATTTGTTGTCCAAATACATGCTGAATTCATGCAATTTTGCCGGTTTGTAAATTTGCTTACCGATTTCTTCCAGGTTGAAATTTTCTTTCAGTTTTTCAAGCAGCTCATCCGGCGTCATGCCATTGAGGTCTTTCACCACACGGTTATAATCAATAATGTGAAGCTGGTCATCCGGAAAATGCACAGACATGAAATAGTTGTATTCTTCGTCGCCGGTGTGGTTTGGGTTTTTGGCAGCAAATTCATCGCCAATGCGCGCTGCGGCTGCTGTACGGTGATGTCCGTCAGCCACATAGGTATTGGGGACTTTTTCAGCAAAAAGTTTTTCTATTTCGGTGTTGTCTTTATCACTAAAGACAGGCCACAAGGTATGGCCAAATCCATCTTCAGCAACAAAATCATACGTTGGTTCCTCCATTTTGGTGATGCGTTCAACAATGGCATCTATTTCAGAAACAGATTTATAAGAAAAAAACACGGGTTCAATATTTGCCCTGGTGTAACGGGTAAGCACCATGCGGTCTTCTTCTTTTTCGGGGCGGGTAAGTTCATGCTTTTTGATGATCCCTTTTTTGTAATCATCACAGGCAGCACCCCCGACAATGCCATATTGGGTACGCCCGTCCATGGTTTGGGCATAGATATAGAACATGGGTTTATCATCCTGTTGGAGCCAACCTTTTTCCTGGAATTTCTTAAAATTTTGGGCTGCTTTTTCATACACGGTTTCCGAATGGATGTCTGTGCCTTCGGGGCAGTCGATTTCTGCACGTGTAATATGCAGGAGTGAATACTCTTTTCCTTCCGCCATTTGAGCGGCTTCTTCTGAATTCATCACATCGTAAGGGAGGCTGGAAAGCCCTGCAGCAATGTCTTTTGGCGGCCGCAGTCCCCTGAATGGTTTCATAATTGCCATAATATTATTTGTTTAATGTTTTATAAACATGCGACTATCAGTAGGGGTTAGGGGTTAGGTGTTAGGTATTGGAAAAGTTTTCCTCCTAACACCTAACACCTAACCCCTAACTCCTAACACCTATCATAACCATTAATTTACCTGAAAGGTTTTGTCACCTTTTTCCCACAAGCCTTTGATCTGATTGATGGCAGCAATGCCTGCACCAACGTTGGCTTCTTTGGTTTGCGCACCCATTTTCTTTGGTGTAAAGAAATAGCGTCCCTCGTATTTGTCCGCTATGTCATCAGCGCAATCGGGCGCAATATCCGAGATGTAGGAAAAATCATCGCGTTCAGCATACACCTGCATCAATTCTTTTTCATTGATGACTTCTTTACGGGCGGTATTCACCAGCACAGCATTTTTTGGCATTTTACTCAGCAATACTGTTCCAATGGATGCTTTTGTTTTTTCATTGGAAGGAATGTGCAGTGATATATACTGACAAGTTTCATACAGTGCTTCTACAGAAGTAACGGCTTTCACACCATCGGCTTCAATTTTAGAATTGTCAATAAAAGGATCAAATGCGTACACTTCCATACCAAAACCTTTGGCTATGCGGGCCACATTTTGACCTACATTGCCGTATGCGTGGATACCAATGGTTTTTCCTTTCAGCTCAGTACCAGATTTCCCATTGAAACCACCGCGGGCAAGATACACCATCATTCCAAGGGCAAGTTCTGCCACAGCGTTTGAATTCTGTCCCGGGGTGTTCATCACCACCACATTGTTTTTTGTGGCGGCCTCAAGGTCAACATTGTCATAGCCTGCCCCTGCCCTGACAACCACTTCAAGGTTTTCAGCTGCTTCAATTACGTCGGCAGTTACTTTATCAGAGCGGATAATCAGCCCGTTGGCATCTTTTACCGCATCAATCAATGCGTCTTGTCCGTCGTATTTTTCCAATACGGTCAGGTCATATCCTGCTTCCTTACAAATATCTTTTATCCCGGTTACGGCATCGGGAGCAAATGGTTTTACCGTAGCTACAAGTATTTTTTTCATAACGATACGTTTTTAATGTTTACGATAACAAAGCCTGTTCTCAGGTTTTTATCAAGCGTTTTCTTTTTCAAAATCTTTCATGGCTTTGACAAGGGCATTTACATCGTCCATGGTACAGGCGTTGTAAGTTGAAGCCCTGAAACCACCAACAGACCTGTGGCCTTTGATGCCGACAATGTTTCTTTTGGCGGCAAATTTCAGGAAATCAGCTTGCAGGTCATTGTATTTGTCTTCGAACACAAAACAAATGTTCATGCGGGAACGGTCTTCTTTTGCCACAGTTCCTTTAAACATCTTGCTTTCATCAATAGCGTTATACAAGGTATCCGCACGTTGCTGTGCCAGTTTGTCCATGGCTTCAACGCCACCCATTTCTTTCACCCATTTCAGGGTTTCCCGGATGGCAAACACATTAACACATGGTGGGGTATTGAACATTGAATCTTTATCCACATGCGTTTTGTATTTCAGCATTGTCGGGATGGGACGGTCAACCACTTTTTCCAGCATGGATTTACGGATGATCACAAAGGTAGCTCCTGCCGGGCCGACATTTTTCTGGGCACCACCATAAACCATGGCGTATTTTGAAAAATCGACAGGCCTGCTCATAAAATCAGAAGACATGTCTGCCATCAATGGTACAGGAGAATCCATATCTTCCATAATTTCAGTGCCTTTGATGGTGTTGTTTGTTGTTATGTGTGCGTAATCCGCATCATTGGGAATTTTATACCCTTTGGGGATATAGGTAAACCCTTTATCTTCGGAAGATACTTCAATAACATCACCCCAGAGGGCAGCTTCTTTGATGGCTTTTGTTGACCATGAGCCTGTATCGAGGTAAAAAGCTTTTGTTTTGAGGAAATTGTAGGGAATCATGGCAAATTGCATGGAAGCACCACCACCGAGAAACAAAATTTCAAAATCATCGGGGATGTTCATCACTTCGTGCATAAGTGCTTTTGTTTCATCCAAAATTGCCTCAAACTCGGGGCTGCGATGAGACACCTCCATGATGGATTGTCCGTAATCCTCAAGTTCCAAAACGGCTCTGGCTGTATTTTCCAGCGTTCTGTCGGATAATTTACAGGGGCCTGCATTAAAAATATGTTTTCTCATAACTTTATTTTTTTGGTTCATATTATATTTTTAACAAAAATAACATTATTTGTCAATCAGTCAAAAGCCTAAAAAATGATTTAAAACATATTATGTATTGGCGAAAAAACCATTTTTACCTTACATCCATTTTTTGAGAAAATTCAAGGAGACATGAGTAATATCAATGTTGGTATTACATGTCATGTGCAAGTCTGATACCCCTGGCATTACTGCCATAATTTCTATAGCCTTCAATTCGATTTGTAACCCTGCAATCGTGAGGATCATTAAACCATGACCCCCCTCTCAAAACATGATAATCACCATCAGACGGGGCATGTGGATTATTGGGAACGCTGAAATTATAAAAATCGGGATCGTATTTATCACTGCAAGGCTCCCAAACGTTTCCAGACATATCGTATATACCTAACTCATTGGGTAATTTCTGTCCCACAGGCTGGGTTTTTCCTCTGCTATTATCTGAATACCAAGCCACTTCGCCTATATCATCACTTCCACTGTATGTATAAGCTTTAGATTTCACACCACCCCGGGCAGCAAATTCCCATTCAGCTTCTGTTGGCAATCGATATTCTTTTCCAGTAACCCGGTTCAGTGCATCAATAAAACGTTGTACCCTGGTTTCAATATCTTCGACAGGGCAATTATAACACCCTGCATAATAACTCGGATCATCACCCATCACAGCAAACCATAATTCCTGGGTAACCTCGTACCGTCCGATGTAAAAATGATCCAATTGCACTTTATGTACAGGGTTTTCATCATCGTCAGCATCAGGGGCATCCGATCCCATCATAAACGTTCCTCCTTCAACAGCTACCATTTCAAAACTCACTCCCAACACTTCTTCAACATAATCCTCGCCGGTAAATGGTTCCTTTTCAATCTCAATTTTTTCACCGGTAGGAATAAGTTCCTTAAAGGTATTACAGGCAGACAAAGCAAATAACGCCAACAAAAATATGTAAATCCATGCTTTTTGCATAACAGCCTAAAAATTAGCGAAAGATATAAAAATTCCACAAAGTGAGAGGAAACATTATTACAAAATTGAGTATTGACAAGAACATATCCACTTTTGTCACACATGCCAATGCCGGCTCCGTTCAACAGCGCGCTTCCACTGCTTATGTAAATAAGTCCGTTTTTCCTCAGAAATGGCGGGAAAAAATGATGCCTTTTCTGCCCAACGACTGTTTATTTCTGTCTCACCGCACACACCACATCCCAATGCAGCTAAAAATGCGGCACCCAGGGCAGTTGTTTCAGTAATTTCGGGTTTTACTACTTTCACCCCGGAAATGTCAGCCATGCGTTGCAGCAAAAAATTGTTTTCAGTGGCACCTCCATCCACACGCATGTCTTTAACGGAAAGGTCTGAACTCTGTTGCATAATTTGTATAACGTCCTGTGTCTGATACGCTAAAGATTCCAAACCGGCACGTACAACATGAGCTTTGCCTGCAGCCTGGGTCAGGCCAATTATTGTACCCCTGGCACCAGAATCCCAGTATGGTGTTCCCAGGCCAGCAAATGCAGGTACAAAAAAGACGCCGGCGGTATCCGGTACCGATCCTGCCATTTTTTCAGATTCCTGAGGGCTGTCAAAAAGTTGCAGTTTTTTTTGCATCCACTTAATGGTTGCCCCTGCAAAAAACACGGACCCTTCAAGTGCATAGGTTACATTCCCGTTAATGCGCCATGCCACCGTTCGCAACAAACCGTCATCTCGGCTGGCAGGACAAGTATGACCAACGTTCATCAGCACAAAAGCACCTGTACCACAGGTATTCTTAACCATTCCCGGTTGGTGGCAAGCCTGACCGTACAAAGCTGACTGCTGATCGCCGGCAACGCCACTGATGGGTATAGAAGTGCCGTTGAATACAGATGGCTGGGTGTTGGCAAGTTGTCCTGAAGAATCAACCACTTCCGGTAACATTTGCCCCGGGATATCGAAATAATCAAGCAATTCGCTGTCCCATTCGAGCTTGTGAATGTTGAACAACAATGTCCTGGAAGCGTTGCTGACATCTGTGATGTGGTATTTTCCTCCGCTAAGTTTCCATATCAACCAGGTATCAATGGTCCCGAATAAATAATCGCCATTTTTTGCTTTTTCTTTGGCTCCGGATACATTTTCCAACAACCATTGCAGTTTACTCCCTGAAAAATAGGGATCACTCAACAATCCGGTTTTGCGGCGGAGAATGTGTGCAATATCCTGCTTTGTCATGGCATCACATTTTGCCGCAGTCCGCCTGTCCTGCCAGACAATACTTGGATGCACAGGTTTTCCTGTGTGCCTGTCCCAAACGACAAAACTTTCCCGCTGATTGGTAATGCCTATGCCGGCAACCTGCGTTGGATTAACACCCGATTTTTGCAACACTTCATGTGCTGTTTTTACCTGGGTCTGGTATATTTCTTCTGCATCCTGCTCAACCCACCCATCGTGGGGGTAATGCTGTTCTATTTCATGCTGGCTTATTCCTGCAATATGAAATTTGTTGTCGAACAAAAGGCTGCGGCAGCTTGTGGTTCCCTGGTCAAAAGCTAAAATATAAGAATTATCATTCATCACTTTTCTTTTTATGCCTAAAGATAATCATCATTACAGATTAATGGATAATTTCCAATAAAAATTTAGGTTCTACTGCATTTTTCTTACCTAATCATATTGTGAAATACCGGTAAGTTTCAATTCTGAAGTCGGAATACCGGAGCCGGAAGAAATATTCATAACTCCTTACTTCCGACTCCCGACTTCATTACACATAACTTTTTAGCTTTAGGAATTCCAGGTTTTCCACTAAGTTTGTAGCAGAACCTAAATTTGATGTTGCAGGTTATAAAAAAAATTCCTGTTGTAGTATGTTATTTGCCAGGCACACTTTTATATTACCATAAACATACCGGTGCCGGATCGCTTGAATAATTTAACCTATCGGTTTAACCGTATGGATAATTGTAATGGTGATTTTGTTGAAAACAATTTTTTTTCGGAACAAAATTTGTTGTATTTTTAATGTTTTGTTAAAACCATTTTTGAATTGCTACGTATAAATATACAGTGATGCGGATATTAAGTTACATAAGTGCCTTGTTCATTCTCTTGATTTCACTGACATCGAGCAACAATGTACAGGCACAAAAAGTTTATAGTTGTGAGTATCGCAGTGACGCAGATGTTAACGTGTATGTGGTGGATTACCGCAGCGATGCGGATTTGATTGTTTACAAATGCGATTATCGCAGCGATGCACAGGGCAATGAAGGATTATGGTATTTTTGTGAATACCGCAGTGATGCAGATAAGAAAATATTTTTTGTCGATTACAAAAGCGATGCAGATGTAAAAATCTTTTTTGCTGATTACAGAAGCGATGCCGGATGGCAGAATGAAGAGAAAAAACATTTAATGTATTAATTTAATAAAAAATTCATGATTATGAAAAAATTAATTGGCTTTCTGGGAATTTTATTTTTTGCTTTGATCAGTGTCAATGGCATGGCACAAAAAGTATTTGCAGCAGATTCAAAATACAATGCTGATATCAAGGTTTTTGTTGCAAACAGCAAATACGATGCTGACCTGGTGGTTCACAAAGTATCTTCAAAGTACGATGCTGACGACAACAAAGGACTCTGGTATTTCACAGATTCAAAATACGATGCCGACAAGGTCATTTGGTTTGCAGATTCAAAATACGATGCCGACCTGATCATTTATTTTACTGACAGCAAATACAACGCTGAGTGGCGGGATTCGAGCAAAAAACATTTGATGTATTAGCGCATTAATCGTGTTATAGCTATAGCCCCAAAAGCGGGGCTTTTTTATGAAAAACACCCGAATTGCCCTTATATTATTCATTTGCCTGATTGTTTTAATGGTTACGGCTTATTTTTTCACCAAAAGTGGAATAAAAACATTAAACAAGCAATTTTTCCCGGTGTCAGGTGAGGCCGTAAACCACAACGACATTGAATACGAAAAACTTGGCTTTCTATGGCAAAAAGGGAATCCCGCCCTGTCGTTTAAAGGTTTTTTAATTACAAAATCCGAAGCCAGCCAGGATACTTTATTTTACGCTGAGCATTTTTTAATCAGCGCAGATTTAAAACACAAAAACAAGCATGGCACCGGCGTAAAAGTTATCCTGTTGTCACCTCAAATACACATTTACCCGGAAACTTTATCTGACAAACACGAGGTTTCGGAAATGCCGGCTCACGGAGACATAAAAAGCACTCCGACGATTCTTATTAGCAATTTGTCAGTTCATTATCACACCGGCCAACACCCAAAAGTAATCGACAGCATGCACCTGAAAGTTGAACCGGAACCCGGGAAAATTCACATACAGGCCAAACACAAGCCTTTACCCGGCTATGTATTTCACGGCGGCACGCATTTTTCAGCTCATAACGGCCACTATTACTTTGACAGCAGTTACATGAACTTAAATGATGTCAGGTTAATGAATTTAAACCTGAAGATTCAGCCACACCGCCGCAGCACCAGCGACGTTGCCTGGGAAGCATGGCTTGACAGCACAAGGCTGGAGCCATTATCCACCGACAGCTTGCAACTCAAAGGCTACCTGGATTACCATTCAGCAGGGAATTTCACAGCAAATGCTCAACACGAACAAACCAGTATAAATTTATTCAGTAGCCTGACGAATCAACAAGGTAATATTGACACGCTCAACATTCAAATAAACAAACAGCAGGATAAGACAGCCCTTAACAGCACATCAGCTTCCCACGTTACGCTCAACCTGATAAGTTATCCGTCGCATTTACACCTGCAAGCCGAACAAAAACGAAACGCAGATACGCTGTATCACACCTTTCAACACACGGCCAATGTAAACCTGGGGGACTTTAGCATGTTCAAGCTTGCCGGGTTACAAGGCAATGTGATTGCCGGTTACCGGTATGCCTCTTATGGCAACACAAAACAGTACATATCCGGAAATTCAAAAGCCAGCATTCAATGGGAGCATAACAATAAGATGAATTACCTTACCCATCACGCCGATAATCTGGGCAGCCTATGGGAATTGACCAACGACAATGACAATATGTCAGCACAAGTAAGGTTAAAAGGGTGGTTTAATCACCTGTTCCATGATAAAAATGCCGTTTTTGATGTTAATTTATACACCCGCAGCTTTCATATTCCTGACAAAAAAACGTCCCCGGATATCTCAATGCCGGATGCTGACACAAAATATCAACCGGCTGATGTTTTCACAAACAAAAACATATCTTTCGCATGGCAAGCCGATACCCTGTATCACAAAACAAAAACACTCACAACAAACAACAGGCTTTTACTTAAAGTTTCAGATAATTTTTTGGACTTAACCCTGAATTCAGAAATACATGGCAACATCCATGGCCCAATCAAACTAATAATGGAACAAACATCACCCCATGGATATACAGGGCATTTAGCTTCACCCGGATTAACCATCAGGGACAAAAGCAAAATTCCTCTCATCAGCAAAAACATAAAACTGCCTCCTTCAAAGGGGTATATCAACCCATTTAGCATTCCCTGTCAGTTTGATAAAGATTCATTTTGCGTTAAAAAAACCAGTATCCGCACCGGTGACTTTTTGCTACATGTCAGAGGTAACGGCAATTACAGCGACCAATATTTCACACTGGGGCTTACCGCACCGGCAAACCATTTTAAAGGCCCTGCCAAAAGAATCCTCAAACAGAAAACATCACCATCAGACAGCAGTGTTCTAAACACTGTAATGTTACACGTTAGTCGCACCAATGGTAAGGTTCATATAAAAACCCTGGCTCAGTAAAAATTTTTAATTACATTTGATTAGTTTTATCTGGTAAAAACATATGGACAATATGAAAAAATATTATTGCTTGCTTCTGATTGTTTTGTGTGGTTTAATCACACTATCAAAGCCTACAACTGCAACATCATCTTACTCCGACACTTTACATTACCTTGGTGATGAGAACTACCCTCCTTTTGAATTTATCAACGATGAAGGAAAGCCGTCAGGGTTTAACGTTACCCTTTTCAAAAAAATCGCAGAAACCCTTAACTGCGAATACACCCTTGATTTGATTCCATGGCATGAGGTTGTTGATTCACTGGAACACGGGACTAAGGATTACATTACGTCTATGTTTCTTTCAGATAAAAGAAAAGAAAAATATGCATTCAGCACCCCGTACAATAAAGTATCGCAGGCATTGTTTATTCATCACAATTCTGATATCAGTGGTTTTGAAGACATTAAAAACAAAACCATTCTTGTTGTAAAAGACGATATCTCATTTGAATTAATTAAGGAATTTCATGTCACAGGTACGATAAAAACCTTTAATAATTACCAGGAAGCCATGAAAGCGTTGGAAGAGCATAATGGAGATGCTGTCATTTGTCCCCGGATCCAGGGAAATTACATCATTCAAAAACACGATATATCCGGAGTTACTTATCTTGATATTCCGTTTCCCCTGCTTGATTATTGTTACAGTACAACAAAAGACAATCAACACTTACAAGCACTCCTCAACGAAGCTTTGCTCATGCTTGAGCAAAACGGAGAATACGACAAAATCTATGAAGCATGGTATTCAGCTTACAGCGAACCCGATTTTGTTTTGTTCCTGAGAAATTGGTTATTGCCAGCCATTTTTATATTAGCCGGGCTGCTTGTGCTGGTATTGATCTGGGTATATAGCCTGAGGCAGCGTGTTCTGCGTAAAACATTGGATTTAAGGCTCGAACTTCACCAGCGAAGGCTTGCTGAACAAAATTTAAAAATTGCCAAAGAAAAAGCCGAAGAATCCGATAAATTAAAAACAGCCTTTCTCTCCAATCTGAACCATGAAATTCGCACCCCGCTTAACAGCATTATGGGGTTTTCAGAGCTCCTCCTTGAAAATACAAACGAGAATGACCCTGGCAAAGAGCAATTGGAGATTATCCACAAGTCATCATCGCAATTAGTAAACATCGTTGAAGACATGATCAACATGTCCAGAATTGAAGCAGGACAAACCCAAATAAAAAACACCAAAGTGAAACTCCATGAGATGTTAAAAGATATAAAACAGATATATGAACATAAAGCAGAAAACAAACAACTGGATTTCAGCCTCACATTGCCTGACGAAGTTGATTACTGGATTAAGACCGATGAAAGTAAACTCAGGCAAATTCTGACAAATCTTTTAGACAATGCGTTTAAATTTACCCGGGAAGGAAAAATAGAATTCGGATATAAACGCATGAATGCCTATGTTGAATTTTTTGTAAGCGACACCGGGTGCGGGATTCCTAAAGAAAAACAAATAATTATCTTTGACCGTTTTGTTCAGGCTGATGATCATTCCAAAGCTCCCAATTTTGGCAGCGGACTGGGGTTATCCATTGCACGGGCGTATGTAAAAATGCTAAAGGGGGACATCCATGTAAAATCCACTGCCGGCAAAGGCAGTACCTTTTATTTTACCATCCACCCGGCAGAAATCAAAAAAATAGAAACTTCTGCTGATGTCAAACATTTGGACGATTTACAAAAACTGCGGGGAAAACGAATTCTGATAGCCGAAGACATCATTGACAATTACATTTACATCCGGGAGTCGTTAAAAAAGTACAAGGTGGAATGTGTGCATGCATGCAACGGTGAAGCGGCTTTTAAATCCGTTCAGCAAGAAAACTTTGATGCCGTGTTAATGGATTTAAAAATGCCTGTACTCAATGGCTACGAATCCATGAACAAAATAAAAGAACTAAAGCCCAACCTTCCCATTGTTGCCCTGACAGCATACGCCCAAAACAATGACAAGCAACAAATCATACAGGCAGGTTTTGATGATTACCTTCCTAAACCGGTAAGCCGTGAATCCATTGTCAATATGTTGCTAGAAATAACTACCGGGAAATAAGAATATTATGGGCGCACCCCCACTGTTTTTATTCGATTAGCGAATCTAATCGAATAAAAACAGCGGGGCCGGTGTACGCCTGCAAGCTGCACTGCCGGAGGCCGGTATCTGCATGCAGGTGGCAGGGAGTTTCCGCTGGTCACTCCTGCCACCACGCAGAATACCACGGCATCCGGCAGCACAGGCTTTCCGGCTCCCCCCTTGCGCAGGAATGTGATGGAAAGGTGGAGTGGTTCGCTAAATCTTATACCGATATGTGTTCAATTGTGTAATTTTAGTTCGCTATCACTCCTGAAATTACATTGAACATCATCGGTATAATACAGATAATCAATCGATTGTAATTTTCAGTAATCATCAATAAGAAT
>CAZGPW010000042.1:0-5375 GCA_964527535.1 uncultured Bacteroidales bacterium | reverse complement strand
GAAAGATCAAACGAATAGAAAAACAGCTCGAAAAACTAAAAAATGTATCTTAGCCAACTTGCTTATAATGAGCATATTGAAAAAGAGTTATATGAGAGTGTGAACAAAAATAAATGTATAGCAATAAAACTAAACATTCACCGCATACCTGCCTGCCAGAAACGGCTGGCAAATCAGCAGAAAGGGTCACAGCAGCGCATAGGTATAAAATTTATTGCTCTGTTTTTAAAAATCAACGATTGATTGCACGATTACCAGAAAGCAGTATAGCACAATTTTTAAAGGGATTTTTATAAATCACATTGCTCTGGTTTTGTGTGAAACCTGCAGGTTTTGTTGTAATACAATCGTGCTGTCGTTCCTATCGTCATATCACCCTATCGTTCCATTTTACCATCATGCTATCGTTCCTTCACCCTAACGTTCCTTCGTTATATTATTCTGTATCAAATCAATACTTTTACCATTCATCTGCGTCTCAGTGATAAAGTGCGTGCACCTGAATAGTTATAACTCATTTATTCAGGATGGCATCGTATTTTTTGTGGTCGCGGAGAATATCAAGGGCTTGCAAAAAAGCATCGTTGCCCTTATTGTTAACCTGGTAAAATTCATTGGTTTCCCATATATCAGAAGCAATCAGTGCTTTTACATGTAACTTCAGCTTTTGATGCTGGTTATCGCTAATGCTGTCCATACTTTCTTTGATGCCTTTTTCGTCAGCAAAGCTTTGCAAATCCTCAATCATGTCATCGGTGACAACAAACTCAGATTCAAATTTGTCAAATTCAGGATAAGTATCATTCAGCGCATCGCGATTATCATCAACGTATTGCAATGCAAAACTAAAAATAGCTCCCTTTCGCATCAGGGCACTATGATAATCAGACACCTGAGTGGTATCAAGCGGGATAAAAATATCAGGCATAATGCCTCCACCGCCATACACTTTACGTTCTTTGCGCAAGGTTTTGTACATCAGGGAGTCAGGAAAATGAATGCTGTCAGTGCTGATCAACTGTCCCTGGTTGTATCTGTCAATCAGCTCATGGCCATAATCGTCTTTCCCATCTTCATAAGGTTTCTGTATGCACCTTCCTGATGGTGTGTAATACCTTGCCACGGTCAATCTGATCATGCTGTTATCGGGAAGCGGAAAAGGCCTCTGCACCAATCCTTTGCCAAAAGTACGCCGGCCAATGATAATACCACGGTCCCAATCCTGAAGTGCTCCGGATACAATTTCACTGGCAGAAGCAGACCCTTCATTGACCAGCACCACCACACGGGTATCTTCATATCGACCATCCTCTGTGGCACGGTATTCCCTTTTCGGTGAGTTTTCTCCTTCGGTATAAACCACCATTTCCCCCTCTTCAAGAAACTGATCGGCCAGCCAGATGCTCTTGTCCATATAACCTCCTCCATTGCTTGTCAGGTCAAGGATAATGCTGTTAACACCCACAGAATCAAAACCATTAAACACTTCTTTCAACTCATCGTCCGTGGATTTTGAAAACCGGTTGAGCTTCACATAACCAATCTCATTGTCCACCACATACCCTGCATTAACAGAAAAAATGGGTATTTTATCACGTACAATGGTAAATTCCAGTACTTCATCCACACCGCTGCGAACAATTTCAACATCCACTTCCGTGCCTTTCTCCCCGCGCAACATTTCCACCACATCAGAATTTTTCAAACCGATGTCGGTGATGTCTTTACCGTCAACGCTTATAATCCTGTCGCCGGGCATGATGCCTAGTTTCTCGGATGGCCCGCCCGGAATGGTAGCAACAACCATCAATGTATCTTCCAGGATATTAAATTGTATGCCTATGCCTTCAAATGCACCTTCAAGCGGCTCATTCATGCGTTTTACTTCATCTTTGCTGATGTAAATTGAGTGCGGATCAAGTTCTTTCAGCATGCCCACAATGGCATCTTCAACAACATTTTCCTGGCTGACACTGTCAACATAAAGCGTATTGATAAGTGTCAACACACGCCCGAATTTATGCAATTGTTCAGTTTGTTCATTTTTCAGGTCCTGGGCAATGGTTTCTGCCGGGGGAAAACTCAAAAGCACGACCAGCACTAAAATAAAAAGGGATTTCAAATATTTCATACGCTTAATTTTGATGTAAAGATAAAAAAGCTTCATCAAAAACCTTTCCGATTAATTTTAAATTTATCATAACAGATACGTATTTACAGCCAATCATTCTTATTTACCCTTATTAAGACTTTGGGCGCATCCCGCTGTTCCAGTGCTGTATTCCGTTCCCTAAACCTTATCCAATCTAACCCTTTTTTAAAGTTTCAAACTACCTTTTCTAAAGTTTAGTCCACTCCAAAAAGTAATTTTTCGCCACACACTGTACCGACGCATGACGGTAAAAGCACTAAATCACAAAATTCCACTAAAATCTAAATATCTGTAAATCTATCTTTTGTGGGGTTTAGAGCTTTTATTTCGGCTTCGCTCAATACAAGTGTGTTTTAGTGGCATAATTGTCATTTTTTACTTTTTGGAGTGGACTCAAAGTTTCAAACTTTAGAAAAGGTATAACGCACAGAACGCACTGGAACAGCGGGTCGGTGTACGGCTTATATCCCGCTTGTTTCAGGCATGTATTCACATAAGCCACAGACATGAGTTTCGCCTGTCACTATGCTGTGGCTGTTCATACAATGCCTGCAACAAGCGGGGATGCCAGCCTCCCCCCTTGCGCAAAAAAATACTAAACATTTTGTTTTCCTGTTTGTAAAAAATATAGTATCTTATAACGCTAACCAAAAAGGAATTTATAATGAAACAAATACGAAAACCTGCTGTGGCAGGACAATTCTATTCAGATGATAAATACGCTTTAGGCGATGCAATACAGTCGTATTTTGAGGCTGCAAAATCAAAAAAACATGACAAATCAGCAAAGGCAGTCATTGCACCTCATGCCGGTTACGTGTTTTCCGGACAGATTGCTTCCGATGCCATTGTGCAGCTAAACCCGGAAAAAACAAAACGGGTGTTTGTCATCGGCTCGTCTCATCATGCACATTTTGACAAGGTTTCTGTATATGCGGGAGACGCTTATGATACACCGGTTGGTTTGGTAATTATCGATAAGGATGTTACAAAAAAACTGTTAACCGGGCACGATTTTATAGATTTTGTCCCCGGTGCCCATCAAAATGAACATTGCATCGAAGTGGAAATTCCGCTTATCAAACTTTACCTGCCCGACGCTCAAATTGTTCCCCTGTTAATAGGCAGTTATTCTGCCGGTATAGCCGATAAGCTTGCAAAAGCCCTTGAACCATGGAAAAATGATCCGGAGACCGCTTTTGTGGTTTCTACCGACCTCTCACACTTTCCCGATTACGATACGGCCAAAAAAGTGGACAATGAAACCGTTCAGGCCATTGTCTCCGGGAACCCTGATGAATTGATTTCTACCATGGAAAAGCATAAAAAGGAAAATATACCATCACTTTCTACAGATATTTGTGGCTGGACATCCGTGCTGACAATTATGAAATTGTTTGAAGGCAGCGGCATCACATGGAAAAAAATATCCACAGGCAATTCTGGTGATGCGGTATTTGGCGACCACGGCAGGGTGGTTGGTTATGCTGCTATTGCCGGTTTTATGAATAATGAAAAAGAAGAAGAAGAAGAAGAAGAAGAAGGTTTTGACCTGACAGATGACGAAAAACAATTCTTGCTGGATTTAGCCCGCAAAAGCATAGAGGCCAGTTTCCACCCACAAGATGTGGATTTACCGGAAAACGATGACGATGTCCCCCCCAAATTAACCACCAATTGCGGTGCTTTTGTTACCTTGCATAAAGAAGGAAAATTGCGGGGCTGCATTGGTAATTTCGGCGATGATCGTCCGTTGTGGAAAGTGGTAAAAGAAATGGCTGTGGCAGCAGCTTTTCATGATACACGTTTTTCTCCGCTGCTCCTAAAAGAGCTGTCAGATATTGAGATTGAAATATCCGTGTTAACACCGCTGCGTCCCATGAAAGACATATCTGAACTTGAACCTGGCAAACACGGTATATACATCAAACATGGTTTTGCTTCGGGCACGTTTTTACCACAGGTGGCTACCGAAACGGGCTGGAACAAAGAAGAGTTCCTCGGGCACTGCGCCAGGGATAAAGCCGGCCTCACATGGGACGGATGGAAAGAAGCCGATGTGTATTTGTATGAAGCCATTGTTTTTAATGAATAAGCCATGACAAAATAAACAAGCAACATGAACAAAAAAGAAGCGTATTTTTATAAAATCAGGGAAGATGGAAAAGTACTGTGTCAACTGTGTCCACAGGCGTGTGTGCTTGAAGAAAATGAAATGAGCCCCTGTGAAACACGCATGCTCATAGATGGTAAGCTATGGGCATTATCATGGGGACAGCTAATAGCAGGACACATCGATCCGGTGGAAAAAAAGCCCCTGTATCATTTTATGCCGGGGAGCGAAGTATATAGCATTGGCACAGCAGGTTGTAATATGCATTGTAAAAATTGCCAGAACAGCGATATTTCCCAGGCATCCAACCCTGTGAATCCGTCCCGGGTAATTACACCGGAACAAATTGTGGATAATGTGGAATCACACGGGTTGCAATCCATTGCATACACCTACACCGAACCCACCATCTTTTATGAGATGATGTATGAAACCGCTCAATTGGCACACAAAAAGAACATCAAAAACATCATGGTAAGCAATGGGCTTATCAATCCGGAACCGCTGCATCAGTTGCTCCCCTTTATCGATGCTGTGAACATTGACATGAAAGTTTTCAACGAAGAAGTCCACAGGGAAATAACCGGCAGCCCGTTGAAACCGGTATTGAAAAGCATTGAAACCATTCACAACAGTGATGCTCACCTGGAAATAACCACGTTGCTTATTCCCGGTATCAGTGATAAAGACAGTGAGCTGGATGCTTTTTTCAACTGGATGACCGAACGTGATATGCATGAAGTTCCGCTGCACATATCCCGTTTTTATCCCACATACAAAATGAAAAACGTCCCTCCCACGCCTGCAGAGCGCATATTTGATGTAAGGAAAAAAGCGATGAACGCTGGTTTTAAATATGTATATCCCGGAAACATCATGGCCGGGGAAATGGAAAACACATATTGCCCCGATTGCGGCTCCCTTGCCATCGGCAGGCAGGGATTCAGTGCAGAAAATTACCTGAAAGACGGGAAATACTGCAAAAAATGCAACAGGAAAATCATTGAAGTAAGTTAGGCGCTTAAAAATCAAAACTTACCAACATGTTGTCGTTAATCATGCTGCAAGTTTGACACCCATTATTTGATTTATTTTTTTGATTTCATTCAT
>CAZGPW010000041.1:0-2721 GCA_964527535.1 uncultured Bacteroidales bacterium | reverse complement strand
CATCATCGAAAAATCATACATTACAACCTATACGATTTAAAAGGCAATCAATTAGCCAAAGATAAGGATTATAAACTCAGGCAACATGATGATGCCTATTTGTTCATCAACAAAAAACTGAAAGGAGGTATGTACTTATTAAGCGGTTTGTTCGCCGATAAAGGCCAATTTAACATTAAACTTTTAATTCACAACTAAAACTTTAAAACTATGAAAAAATTAAATCTAATACTCGTTATGATGCTGCTCATAAGCAGCAATGTGTTCTCACAATGGAACACAGGTGGTAATACTTGGAATGCTTATGGAGCCACAGACTGGAACTTATTGGGTACTAATAACATCCGTTCAATTGGCATTGGACACAAACAAATGTTTGGAGGGTTTATTGAAGGATGGACCACTGGAAATCCCCCAAAAGCGGCTTTGCATATCAATGCACATTATTTGTCAAACAGCCCTGCTTTTACTCCTGGACACATGTTTCGCACCGATGGCCCTGCCAACCAGGACAACATGTGGCAACTGTTTACAGGCAACAATTATGGAAATTCCACTGAAAAAGCCCGCTTGTACATCCCCGCAGAAAGTGACCATTTTTCATTACAATCAAGCACAGGGGACATGCGTTTTCACACCGGCGGCAGCACACAGCGCATGCGCATCCTCGGCAGCAATGGTTTTGTCGCCATCGGCCAAAATTTCAACAACCCCCTGTCCCTGCTCAGCGTGGATGGCAGCGATGATAACACGGGGGAGGTGTTTAGAACGAATACAAGCGCTGGTTTGAATACCTTTTGGCGTATGAATGTCAACAATAATGAAATGGGTAATATTTTTTCCAGGGTTGATGCCCCTGAAGCCATTGATAATGACAATTTAGGCATTCAAGCCTCCGAAAATGACATTACTTTTCACACACAACCTTTGTTAACTCCCGATGGTATTGGCAGAGAGCGGATGAGAATAGCCGGAATAGAAAGGAGTTTTGAAGGTGATACTGTTGAAGCTGGTAATGTAGGTATAGGAAATAAAAACCCGCTATCAATGCTTCATATTGGGGATTCTAATGAACAATTAACCATTGGTGGTCACAGGGGATGGATGGAAGTTGGCACTTTTTATGGCGAACATACGGATAATATGTATGTTGGGCTACTGGATATTCCTAACCAAAATGATAGAGCAGACGCAATAATAAATTGGGGTAATAACCCATCTACACAACCAAATTTGGTTGATCATTTACGCTTTATTTTTACTGCGTATGATTTTTCGGGTTTTCCGGCAGATGAATATTACGGCCTTGAAGTGGCCCGCATGGTTTCAGACGGCACTGACGGCCGCATGGGCATTGGTGATTTTAATACCCTCGGAGAAGAACCGTCACATACCCTTGATATACTTGGCAACGCCCGTATCAGGGAAGTACCTCAGGGAGATTTTGACAGTGTTCTGGTTATTAATGGTGATGGCGTGTTGCACTGGACCTCTGATGTTGGCACCGGAGCAGCTTTGGGAAATATATGTGATGATATTACCCCCCCAACAAACCCCCTCAATGAAAATTGGGAAATTGCTCTCAATACTAATAATTTTGTTTTTACCGGGCAAGGTGATGGTACAGATAGAGTAGGTATTGGAACTGATTGTAGCCCTAATGCAAAACTGGATGTGCTGCAGGAGCATGATGATGTGGGGATACATGCGTTGATAAATTCAGGAGAAATAGGTTCAACAGGTATTCATGGAGAGTCAGTTTATGCTAATGAACAAACTGGTGTTACAGGGATTGTTAAACAAGGTTTTTCACAATATGGAGTTAAGGGTATTGCAGATGGATTAGATGCACTTGATAGTAAAAACTATGGTGTATATGGTACAGCTTTTAATGCACATACAAATGTAGGTGTTGGTGGATTTGTAAATGATAATAACTCAGAAGAAAATTATGGAGGATATTTTATTTCTGATGGAGCAGTTTATACAACAGGTATTTATAGTAGATGTATGGCTGATGACAATACATTTGAAAATATTGGTGGAGATTTTGTTGTATATACTGGTGGCTCAATTGGTTTGGGGGATTGGAATTTTGCAATACGAGCTCATGCGATTACTTCTCCATCAGGTAATTCATTTGCAGGTTTTTTTGATGGCCATGTAATGGTTGATGGTGACGTCTTTCATGATGGAGATTACTATAATATATCTGATCAGCAATTCAAAGAAAACATTACCGATTATTCCGGAGCCTTGGAAAAAGTCCGTAATTTAAATCCGGTAACGTTCAATTATGATACCGCAGACTATGATTTAAACTTTCCCGTTGGGTTACAATACGGGTTAATATCAAATGATGTTGAACAAGTCATTCCCGAATTGGTATCAAATGGCGTTATTCCACCAGAAGTCGATTCTGCAGGCAACATCATTACCGATAGTATCAGTTATAAAGGCCTTAACTACCTTGAGCTTACACCTATTCTAACACAGGCAGTTAAGGAAATCGACGACACCATCCAGGAAATCGTTGCCAAACCGGATATTCCCGTACTCATTTCACCGGAAAACAACGATACCATATTAGCCAAAGAAATCCCTGAATTTGTATGGCACCAAGCAGACCATGCCCAATTTTACACACTATATTTGTCCTATACCGCCGATATGTCTGATGTGTTTCAATCGGTAACAACCATGGATACGGTTTCAAATGTT
>CAZGPW010000040.1:0-4191 GCA_964527535.1 uncultured Bacteroidales bacterium | reverse complement strand
TTTTGAAATTATTATATGCAGTCGTTGGATTATTCTGTAAAGGCTCTTGAGAAACCGCTTAACCCTGACCTTCCGGTCGGGGTGATAAGAATAGTAAAGATGGAATGGGCTTTAGCCCTGACAGTATAATTTACACGAATATTATTTTTATAAGATACTAATATCTTGGAATTTAACATTTAATACAGAAAGCCTTGTGAGATTAGGGGAGCTAAAATTATAGATTTTATTTTTTTGTTCCATTATTTTTATTATATTTGTAGATAATATATATATTGGAGTCTAATTTCTTTTAGAAAATATAATGCAGAAAAAGGACTTGAATTCCAAAAAAGAATTGATTTAACAAATCGTTTGATACAATGTAAAGCTCTCAAAAATAGTGGTTTTTAAGCAACATGACTAAAAGAAAAAACAGTGATTGGTCACCCCGGGTCCTACCTACGGATTGAGTTTTCATGCTCTGGAACTATCCCCAAATACCTGTCTACTACTCTACTTCCCTTTAACCGTCCCGGGTTGGCTGTTCACTGTTTTGTTGTTGATTGCAAAAAAAAAATAATAAATCAAAAAAATATTTATAGCTTAGTGCTGTTATGCACAAAATAATTCTGTTTTTCTTTTTTACGGGCAGTTGTTTGTCCATGGTGTTTGGTCAGTCGAATACATCGCAAAACGATGTTCTTGATTATGGTGTGCAAATGGGAATGGGAGTAACAAAGCTTGTGCATGAAGATACCTTGCCAGACGGTGCAAAACTATTGTACGGCGGCGGGCATTTACGGTATAAGCTGACAAATAATTTTGGGATATATGGTGCTTTGCAATACAGTGTAAGAGGGGCTAATACAGACAACATGGTATATAAATGCCGGTTAAGGTATGTGGATGTTGACCTGATGCCTGAATTCAGGTTTATGGATTATTTTACCTTGCGGACAGGATTTAGGTATGCTGTATTAGTAAACAGTGTATATAAAGAATTGAATTTTGCATATACTACATTCAAATGGATCACAGATTACGATAACGAACTTGAAGCTGTGGTGGGATTGGAAGCTGAATTCAGCGATCAGTGGGCCCTGTATGCCAATTATACCCTGCCTGTAAATGATATCCCCTACTCCAATGTGCAGATTGGCATCTGTTTCCGTCCATCAGCAATAAACCTCGAGGGCAAAGGTCCGCGTGTAAAAAAGATACCGTCAGAACTGAGTCAGATTCGCCAGGTTACTTATCTGGACCTGGATAACGATGCCAGGATTATGTTTCCCCCGGAAGCGTTTCAAATGAAGCAATTGAGAAAATTAAGCATGAGCAGGAATCACCTTAAACGAATCCCCCCTGAAATCGCTCAGCTTAAACAACTGGAATACTTGTCCTTGTCATTCAACAACATCAGGCACATCAGTGATTCCATTGCATCGCTAAAAAAACTTGAATACCTCGACCTGCGTTACAACGATTTGGAAGCATTGCCTGAAAGCATTGGTGAACTTGAATCCCTGGAAATACTTTTTCTCGGGCACAACGAATTAACATCCCTTCCTGAAAACATGGGGAAACTCAAAAACCTGAAATACCTGCAGGTAGGCAAAAATTATCTTGATGAAATCCCCGAAAGTCTGTTTGATATCAACAGCCTGATAGAACTGGATTTACGGGATTCCGGCATCATGGCTATCCCCGATAAACTGGATCAACTCCGGAACCTTGAACGGCTTTACATTGATTGTCCGGTGCCAGCTTCTGTGACCAACAGCAACCCACGCTTGAAAATAAACCCGCCGGAACAAGCCATGGGCGAATTGTAATGCCTGTAAACTATAGTGCAGACTCAGTCCTTTACACAGCGAACCGAATAACCGTTGTTTTTATAGAAATCATTACGGGCCATAGTGGGGATACTATATGTGATTTGATGTTCCCATGCTTTACCGGCACTGTTTTCTGTAGCACTCCACCACTGACCGTTGTCCTCAATGCCCAGGAATGCTCCATCGGTAATGTAACGGCGGCCACCCGGAAGGCCTGTAAAACCACTGTTACCGAAAGATGAATGGGCATCCAGATACCCATCAGTCCATAAACTCTCATTTCCGGCAAGTGCACTGCCTGCATCATACCCCCTGAATCCTGTATCATCCCATACAGGGTCTCCATAAGGATATGTAGCATCTACTTCACCTTCCAGTTCTTTCCATTCGTCATCGCTCGGTAAATGCCAACCATCCGGGCATATCCCCTGTACTCCGCTTGGGTTTGAATTGCTGCTTGCTTCGCCATTCATTGCAGCGGCCCAGGTATATAGTGCGCCATAGGTATCGCCATTTGCACTACTGTTCCCATAATAACAGTAAGCTTTATCAGCATAATCCAGGTTATCCCAATCATTGTTGTTTTCTACAAGAAGTATTGATGACCCATTTGTATAATGTGTTGTTTTTAAATTTTCTTTTATCCAACATTGATTGCCAATCTGCACAGTGTTGTATGTATTGCCGTCAAAATCATCTACGGTGGAAGTGCCGCAGACAAAAGGGCAATCATCCGTGGTTTCATTAAGCACAAGCGATGAAGATTCGCAATAATCGTTGTATGCCCACACATAGAGTGTGTAAGCTGTTTCACATGACAGCCCGGTTTGTGTGTATGTTGTGTCTGTCCCATTATCCGTAGCGGTGGCATAGTCATCAGAGGTATTGTACATGTACCCGGTGGCATCAGGCACGGTGGTCCAGTTCCATGCTATTGTGTCCTGGCCGGGAACGTGCGTGCCGGCGGAGGGGGCTGATGGAGCTGTGTTTACCGTTACGCTCACATTGTCCGTGTTTGTGCAGCCGTTGCCATCGGTAACCGTCACTGTGTAAGTTCCACCGTCAGCAGTTGTTGCGCTGGTAATGGTTGTATCTTGACTGTTTGAAGAGAAACTGTCGGGACCATCCCAATTCCAGGCAGTGGCATCGCCACCGGTTTCTGTCAGATCAATATCTTCGCCTTCGCAGACAGGGGAGTTGCTGCCGGCCGTGGCTGTTGGTGTATTGACAGAGATTGCCTGACAAGTTTGGGTGCTTGCGCCACAGGCATTATCTGCCGTTACACAAATATCTCCCGAACTTGTGCCAAAGTCAACCGTTATTTCTGTGTCCCCCTGGCCGCTGACAATGCTTGCACCTGAAGGCACTGTCCATGTATAGGATGTGGCATCGTCCACTGCCGATATGCTGTATGTTTCGGCTGTGGCATTTTCGCACACGGTGGTATTCCCGCTGATTGTACCGGGTTGCGCAGGTACTGCATTGTTGATATCAAAAAAGTAATCTTCACTTGCTGAAGGGGTATCTGTTATTGAAGTGTAATCACCGGAAACATAAGCTGTAAATTTCAATTCATCTTCCAGCTCATAAGGAAAATACGACCGAAGTGATTTTTGTTTGATTTCCGGCTCTTCCGTTGTTGTGGCACCATGGTATTCTATACGCGGGGAGGCACTACCGGCTTCACCGAATTGTATCATCTGGATATGCTGCAAATACTTGCCTGAACTTACCGTTAAAATATAGCTTTTGGCATTCCCTGCAAAAAAGGTAAAATGTTGCATTCCCCTTTCATGTGTGCCTTCGTAATCTGCAACTTTTCTTCCCGAAACGTCATAAACATTTAAGGTAAAATCATCGCGTTCGGGCACAAAAACATCGATATCTGTTTTTGTTTCAAAGGGATTGGGATAATTCTGTGACACCGAAAACCCGTTTTGTCCGCCGGAAACAGGATCAATACCTGTTAATACTATGGTCAATACGGTATCATTCCAGTACAGGGTTGTATCTCCGCCTTGAGTAAGGTTCTCAATAAGCACACTGTCTGATGCGGCGTACTCACATGTGTGGTTGGCCGTAAAGCTAAAGGAAATTTCCTGGGCATTGAGTGTAAACACAAATGCCAACAGGGATAAGCAAAGTAACGGTAGTTTTTTCATGATAATTTAATTTTAGGTGAGTTCTAAAAGTTCATTTATTTCAATTTGATTACCGTAAAATGCATAACCCGTTAATCATTTTTCAATAATTGTTATCAAAAATAACAAATCAATCTTAATTGTAAAATTACTCATTTTATGGATTGATTTCAAAATGCATTCGTGAGTCCACTCCAAAAAGTAAAAAATGACAATTATGCCACTAAGACACA
>CAZGPW010000039.1:0-4418 GCA_964527535.1 uncultured Bacteroidales bacterium | reverse complement strand
AAAAGAGGGATAATATTTAAAGGGAAAACAGGAAAAACATCAAACTGTATTCAGCTTAAATTATTCCCTATTTGATTTTTTTGGGGAAACTCCAGAAATATGATTCCAAATAAAATATTCACGATTTATGAACGCAGGAAATTTATTATTTCTATCTTTGTTCAATATAAAAAATAAATTGTTTACAAACACTTAATTATTTAGCTATGAAAAAACTGAGTTATTTATTTGTTGCCATCCTGGTCATGTCGTTATCAGGTTGTTCTGTATTTCAAGGCGGCAGTGACAGCTTTGAAGGTCATATTAAGTATAACATAGAATATGAGGGTGACATTGACGAAGCATCCCGGGCGCAATTACCCACATCTGTCAAAGACTATTATAAAGGTTCAAAATTGCGAAAAGAACAGGAAACAGCTATGTTTTCCATGTACCAGATCATAAATTCTGCAAACAAAGAAGTGATCATTCTTATGGATATGATGGGTCAAAAAATTGCTTACAAACAGGACAAGGAAGAAATGGAAGAAGCCATGGAGGAAATGGGCGATCCCGAAGTAAGGGAAACAGGAGAAACTAAAGAAATCCTTGGTTACACTGCGAAAAAGGTAGAAGTAGAACTTGAAGACAATATTTTTTCCGGATATGTAACAGATGAAATACCTCTTGAGGCTGACCACAACTGGGCAGGACAATTCAATGGTGTTAAAGGAGTGTTGCTTGAGTACACCACTGAACAACAAGGTATGATCATGACGTATAAAGCAACAGAAGTAAAAGAAGAGAAAGTAAAATCTTCTAAATTCACCATCCCCGATGAATACGAATTAAAAACTGCAGAAGAAATACAAACCATGTTTGGTGGTTAAACGACCTTACAAAATAGCTTGATATAATTCGAATATTTACATAAGAAAATCCTCGTATATTTATGAGGATTTTCTTATTTTTAAACTCAAATAATATAAATACCCTTCTGTGACAGCACAACGAAGCAAAAAGAATAAAACAAAAGCATCAACAGGGAAGAAAAAACAAGCCCGGAAACCAGCATTTGCCTTTCTAAAAGATGAAAGGTTTAAAGTTTCAATTGGTTTATTGTTTATTGCTTTTGCCATATTGCTTGCGTTGTCCTTTACTTCGTTTTTATTTACCTGGCAAACGGATCAAAGCAAACTGGACATTAAAGTGGTTGAACTTTTTGCTGACAGAAGCATTGCGGTTGAAAACTGGGTAGGAAAACTTGGTGCTGTGCTTTCTGATGCTTTCATCCATAATGGGTTTGGGGTGTCTGCTTTTGTGTTTATTTTTATTTTCCTTGTCATTGGTTTCCGGTTTTTAAAACTCAGGTTGTTGCCA
The DNA here is from genome assembly GCA_964527535.1 of uncultured Bacteroidales bacterium. Classification (GTDB taxonomy): domain Bacteria; phylum Bacteroidota; class Bacteroidia; order Bacteroidales; family ML635J-15; genus JAQIBY01. Next base: position 3,059 of record CAZGPW010000039.1, on the reverse strand, counting down.
CTCCGTAAATCTATATTTATTAGTTTATTGGGGATGATCTGGTTTTCTGTGTTGCTGGGTTTTATTTTTTCTGATGAATTATTTTTCCTGGGAGGGACACATGGTTATTGGATGGCTCAATGGCTTAACGCATTTATTGGCAAAGCCGGCACTATTATTCTGCTGTTTCTGGTGTTGTTTGCCGGTATAATTTTTTCATACAAACCGGCACTGGGTATCATCAAAGGCTGGTTTAAAAAAATCAAACAAATCAAACCGGAACAATTTAAGGAAGAAGAGGAAGCCGATTTGGATGAGGACATTGAAGAGAATGAGAAAAGTGATGATGAACAGGCATCAACAACGGAATTTGAATTTCAACCGGACACCGGGGCAAATAAAGAACCAAACAAAAAAGAAGACGTATCAAATTACGATCTCGAGGTTAAAAAAACACAAGACACAGAAGAAAAACCCGCTGAAAATATTACATTAACCAATGATGGAGATTTTGATCCTACGCTTGATTTGAGCAATTATAAAATGCCTCCGATAGAATTGCTTGAAGACCATAAAAGTGGCAATGCAGAGGTTTCGGAAAAAGACCTGGAGGCCAATTCCAATCAAATCATCAGGACATTGCAGGATTATAATATAGAGATTTCAAAAATTACAGCCACGGTAGGCCCCACGGTCACGATGTATGAAATTGTGCCGGCAAAAGGCGTGCGTATTTCAAAGATTAAAAACCTCGAAGACGACATCGCTTTATCACTGGCAGCTTTGGGAATACGTATCATAGCCCCAATCCCGGGGCGCGGAACCATTGGCATTGAAGTGCCCAACAAAGACCCGGAAATTGTTTCCATGCGATCGGTGCTTACATCAAAGGCATTTTTGGAGAGTGACTATGAATTGCCTATCGTGATGGGAAAAAAAATCAACAATGAGCCATTGATCTTTAACCTGGCAAAGATGCCGCATCTTTTGATGGCAGGGGCAACTGGACAGGGAAAATCGGTTGGTTTGAATGCCATTATCACATCCCTCTTGTATAAAAAACATCCGGCACAACTCAAGTTTGTCATGGTTGATCCCAAAAAGATAGAATTGTCATTTTATGAAAAACTTGAACGCCATTTTCTTGCCAAATTACCCGATGAAGAAGAACCCATCATTACCGACACCCAAAAAGTAATTCATACCCTGAATTCTTTGACCAAAGAAATGGATCAACGCTATGATTTACTGAAAAAAGCAGGAGCCAGAAACATAAAAGAATACAACAAAAAATACATCAAGCGGAGGTTAAATCCAGAAAAAGGGCATCACTACCTGCCTTACATTGTTGTGATTGTGGATGAATTTGCTGACCTTATACAAACAGCAGGTAAAGAGATCGAAGGACCAATTGCCCGCCTGGCGCAATTGGCAAGAGCCATAGGCATTCATTTGATCATTGCCACACAACGGCCGTCAACCAATGTCATTACCGGTACCATTAAAGCCAATTTCCCTGCCCGGATATCCTTCCGCGTTTCCAGCAGCATTGACTCAAGAACAATCCTTGACAGCTCAGGTGCTAATCAACTTATCGGCCGTGGTGATATGCTAATTAATGATGGTAAAGAATTGGTAAGAGCTCAATGCGCCTTTGTTGATACGCCGGAAATTGAGGAAATCACGGAATACATTGGATCACAGCAGGGATATCCGTCCGCTTTATTGTTGCCGGAGCCGGAGACAGATAGCAGCGGTGGAGCAGGTGTTTCAACAGATGATAAACTGGACGAGAATTTTGAAGAGGCAGCACGATTGGTTGTCAGGCATCAGCAGGGAAGCACCTCGCTTATTCAGCGTAAGCTTTCCATTGGTTATAACCGCGCCGGACGTATTATCGACCAGCTTGAAGCCATGGGAATTGTAGGCCCCTTTGAAGGAAGTAAAGCAAGAAAAGTACTGTACCCCGATGAATACGCTTTGGAACAGTATTTGAATTCACTGAATGAAAAAGAATAAATAACATCATGAAAAGATACGTCATTTTATTATCCCTGCTGCTTGTGTTTGCGGGCAATGCTTTCTCACAAGACAGTGATTCCAAGGCTGTAAACATCCTCAATGAGGTGGCTGACAACGTAAAAAGTTACGATGGCTTTCACATTGAATTTACCTTTGGCATTGACAACCTGCGCGACAGTACCAAACAATTTCATGATGGCGAAATCTGGTTCAGGGACAAAGCGTATAAACTGGATATGATGGGTACAGTTATACATTCAGACGGAAAAAAAACAAACTGGGTTTACCAGGAAGAAATCGGTGAAATAAATATCACCCCATACAACGAAGAAGAAACCAGCACCTTTATCAATCCTTACCGCTTTCTGGATAATTTTGAAACGGAATATACCTGCAGGTTTATATCCGATAAATTTGTAAACAACAGGCCTTTGGTAGAAATTCATCTTTTTCCGAATGATATTGAAGAAAGCAATTATTCACGCATTATAATCAAAATAGACAAAGCAAAAAAAGAATTGTATGAGTTTACGTTTGTTGGCAATGAAGGGGTAAATTATATCATCACCATAAACAAATTGCATACCGATAAACCGGTTACTGCAGGTATGGTTGAATTCAACAAAGAAGATTACCCGGATGCCGAGGTAATTGATATGCGGTAGATTTACTACATTAGGTTGCATTTGAAGGTTCTACGGTTATTTTAATGGTAAAGATTTAGTGTACGATGGAAACATAGGTTTTGCTGTAACCTGAGTAGAAAAAATAGTTGTTTGAACATCAATATTCTTTAATTTTTGGCATGGTTTTTTGCAAAATAAATCGCAAAAACACATGCCAAATAGGTGTGTGAAAAGGCTTTTGTGCCACGGGTTTCACCCGTGGTTACTCATTTTTGACCCCTTTCGGGGTCGGTAGGGTGCAGCCGCAACTCATGTTGGATTACATTTAATAGGCAGGAAAAATACGTGTATCCGGAAACGAAGCCTGAAGGCGATGTGCTGAGCGATGTCGAAGCGGCTTCAACACGAATAACCACCGGTGAAACCGGTGGT
>CAZGPW010000038.1:0-54263 GCA_964527535.1 uncultured Bacteroidales bacterium | reverse complement strand
GGTTTACACCAAATGAAAGGTTATGAATAAAAAAAATGCATAAACTGTGGAAGTATAATTGTGCAAAAATATGGTTTTCAAAACGAGAAACAACGTTATAAATGCATGGCATGTGGTCAGCATTTTACCGGTGGATCTTATGTTTCACCAGCACAAGTATGGGAAGAATATACTATGGGGAAACAAACTTATAAACAACTATCTGAGAAGTACAAATGCAGTACAAAAACCATACAGCGAAGAATTGATTCATATAGGCTACAAAAGACGACAAAAATTCCAAGAGAAGTCATAGTTTTAATGGACACAACCTACTGGGGAAGGAACTTTGGGGTAATGCTTTTTAAGGATTCAATTAGTAAGGAAAATATTTTAAAGTATTATGTAAAACAAGAGACTAATGTGCTGTATAAAAAAGGCATAGATGAATTAAAATCACGTGGATTTGAGATATTAGCGATTGTGTGTGATGGAAGAAGAGGTCTGATAAAATCATTTAATGAGATTCCAATACAAATGTGTCAATTTCATCAGGCAGCTATCATACGAAGATATATCACCCAAAATCCTAAGTTGCCCGCATCTATTGAGTTGAAAGAGATTGTAAGCTTGATGAAAAACACCGATAAGGAATCATTTATAGGAGCATTAAACCAATGGCATATGAAATGGAAATCATTTTTAGATGAACGAACGGTAAATGAAATTACTGGCAAATCACACTATACACACAAACGATTAAGAAGTGCATATCGCAGCTTAAAAACCAACTTGCCGTGGTTGTTTACATGGTATGACAATATTGAGTTAAACATACCAAACACTACGAATGCAATTGAAGGAAATTTTGCTGATTTAAAGAACAAACTCAGAAATTATAATGGCTTATCTATTGATAGAAAAAAGAAATTTATTGATGGGTTTTTAAAGGCATGAAGACCTCTAAAAATATCATAAAGGGACTCTTCTCGAATCCCTTTATTAAGACATTTTTGTCGGTCATCAAGTTTATCCCTGGCAAGTTGCTCCCAAGCAGAGCTTGCTTCCGTTTAACTTGATAAATCAAAAGTAAGTGTAATAAATTAGATATGGATATTTTCATGAAAAAATTACCAACTATTTTGTCTATTACGCCTCATTTTGAAATGCAATTGGTGAAATTTTCCACGAAATTTGCAGTAGAACCTCAAAAAGAATGCTTTGACAGGTAAAGGCTGCAACCCCTAATTTACTTCGCTGAACTTTATCATGTTGGTATGTGATTTTGAGGTGAGTGGTGTGCTGCCAACGTGAACAACCCTGTCGCCTTTTTTGATAGCCCCTTCTTTTTTGAGTACATCTATTGAGTGGGCTATGGCCTTGTCAATGTCGTTATAAACAGGAAAATAGAATGCATTGATCCCCCAGATCAACGGCAATTTTTTAAGCAATTTTTTATTGCTTGTGAACGCATATATCGGTGCTTCCGGTCTGTGGCTGGAAATGCGTAATGCCGTATATCCCGAATAAGAAAACGTGATGATGGCTTTGGCATTGGTTTGTTGTGCCATTTTTGAAGCATTATAACACACAGAATCCGGAATAAACTCTTTAGCATCAGGTTCAGGCGGATGGTTCAGGTTATATACCAACCCTTCTTTTTCGGTATATTCAATGATGCTTTGCATGCTTTCAATACTAACAACAGGGTATTTCCCTATGGCTGTTTCACCGCTCAACATCAGGCCGTCTGCCATGTCCATCACAGCGGTGGCTACATCATTGGCTTCAGCACGGGTTGGCCTGAAATTGTGTATCATGGAATCCAGCATTTGTGTAGCAATAATAACGGGTTTTGCTTTTTGAACACAAAGCCTGACAATGTTCCTTTGCATGACAGGTACTTTTTTAAAATCCACTTCAACACCCAGATCACCACGTGCTACCATAATACCGTCAGCAGCATCTGTGATGGCATCAATGTCTTCTACAGCTTCGGGTTTTTCAATTTTTGCAATAATCCGCGCGTTACAATGAGAAACATCAAGGTGGGCACGTAATTCCCTGATGTCTTTACTGCTGCGAACAAAAGACAGGGCAAACCAGTCGATTTTGTTTTTCTCAGCAAATTTAATGTCTTCTTTGTCTTTATCTGTTATGGCCGGAAGGGATAAGCTTGAGTCCGGCAAGTTGATGCCTTTTTTGGAATGCAATGCACCTCCTGAAATAACCTGTGCTTTGACAACATCTTTATGGTTGGTTTCTATTGCTTCCAGCTTGATTGTGCCGTCGTCAATGAGTATTTTGTCCCCTGGTTTTATATCCCTGGCAAAAGCGTCATAATTAACAAGGTAAACAGATTCGCCTGCTTTATCCGGCTGGGTGGTAAAATGTACCGTTTCGCCGTTGTTAATCGATATTCCATCATCAGGTAATTCTCCAAGCCTCAGCTTGGGGCCTTGTAAATCACCAATGACGGAAATATGTAATCCGGTTTCTTCCTGCAATTCCCTGAGATGTGTCAACACTTCAATTTTCCCCTCGTAAGAGCCGTGTGAAAAATTCAGACGGGCAACATTCATACCCGCTTTTATCATGTCCCTCAGGATATTTTTATCGTTTGATGCCGGCCCGATGGAGGCTACAATGCGTGTTTTTGTAATCATAGTGTTACGATCTGAATTTTACGGGGTTTAAAGTACAAAATTATTGGCAATAACAATCAAATATATATAAACGGAATAAAAAAACAAAAAGGGTTGCTCATAAATGTGGGCAACCCTTTTCTGTAAAGATTGAAGTTTATCTTAATTACATCTGTATATTTTGATTTTATTCATCGCTTTTGTTTTGACTGTCATCGATGTCTAATTTTTTTTCTTCAAAATTCAGAGATTTGGATTTTTGTCCTTTTTTCGTAAGCTCTGATGATTTTGAATCTTCTCCACCTTCTTCGTCATTATTTTCAGGAGATTCTTTTTCAGATTCTGCATCTTCAGGAGATAAAATTTGGTTAATTTCATCAGCATGAGCTTTTTGTTCTTCTTCGTATTTTTCTCCCAATTCTGACATTTTATCAGGGCATTCATCATTCAACTTTTCTGCTTGTTTCTCAAAAGTACACTTCATCTCATGCAACTCTTTAAACTCCTCAATTGCAGTTTCGTCGCCTTCAACAGCTTTGTCGAGGGTGGAAAAATAAATGTCCATATAATGCCCCATTGCCGTTTTGAACTCATCGCACTCTTCAAATTCCAGGGTTTCATACGCTTCGTTGAAACTTTCGAGGTCAACGATTTGTGCCTTTGTTTCTTCTTCAGGCGTTTTTTCGTCTTCCTTGTCTTTGTTTTCGCCATTGTTACATGAAATGGCAAAGATGCTGAATATTGCAGCAAAGGTAAAAATACTTAATTTTTTCATGATGTTTCGTTTTTTAGTTTATACGGTAAAAATACAAAGATTATATTTCATAACAAATTTTTTTATTTTTTTCTCAACTTCTCAGGCGTTTTTATTCGCTTTTATCCGGAAAATCCGGAACGCCAGGTATGACCGGAGGATTATCTTCCAATTTTTTCAATGCAATGTCAATGGCTTTGTTCAATTGCTGATCTTTGCCGTTGAATTCTTTCCAGGGGTCGTTCCATACTTCGATATCCGGTTCTACACCATGTCCCTCAATGATCCATTTGCTGGTGTCGGCTGCGTAATGAGCAAATTCGGGTTTCCTGAGTGTTCCGCCATCAACAAAAGGCAGTGACCCACGTATGCCTACAACGCCTCCCCATGTTCTTACACCAATGATGGGGCCGAGGTCATATTTCCGGAATTGATATGGGAATAAATCGCCGTCGGAAGCAGAATACTGATCCACAAGCAACACTTTCGGGCCGACATGCATGCCTCTTGGTCGTGTGCCCGGTTTGGTAACGTTTCTGCCCATGCCCATCATGGCCAGTTCGCGCCGCAGCCTTTCTATGATCATTGGAGATACATTGCCGCCACCGTTGCCGCGGTCATCAATAATCAAAGCTTCTTTTGTTAATTGTGGATAGAAATGCTTGACAAATTCATTCAGTCCTTCCGTAATCATATTGGGTATATGTATGTAACCTACTTTGCCATCGGTGGCTTCGGCTACTTTGTTGATGTTATCCTGCACCCACTGGTAATAGTATAATTTTGCTTCATCTTTTACAGGTTCAATGATGTATTCTTTGCTGTTTTTTTCAGATGGTTTGTCATTGACTGCAATCACCGTTTTTTTACCGGCTTTTCCGGTAAGCAGAGTGTAAATGTTGTTGGTGTTTTTTGTGGTATGTCCATCGATGGAAATGATATAATCTCCTTCGCTGATGTTTTTGCCAATCCCTGTGAGGGGAGCAATGTATTCATCGTTCCAGTTTTTACCTTTCAGCAGTTTTGTAATTTTAAAATACCCGGATTTGTCTTTGGCAAATTCCGCCCCCAGCAATCCGGTGTATATTTTTTCGGGTTTATCCCTGTCGCCACCACCGACATAAGCATGCCCCACGTTGAGCTCAGCTATCATTTCCCCGATGATGTATGTCAGATCATTTCTGTGATTCAGATATGGCAGAAACACCTTGTATTTGTCTTTCATGGCCTCCCAGTCAACACCGTGCATTCCGGGATCATAAAAGAAATCACGCATTTGCCGCCACGCTTCATGAAATACCTGTGACCATTCATCGTGCAGATTGATATGGATGCTCATATCCGACTTATCTACCGGGTCTTTCAGTTTAGGTGATGAAGAAGGCAGGTCAATCACATAATACTTGCCCGATTTACGGATCAGCATTTTTTTGTGATTTGCGGAAATGGTATATCCCATGGATTCGCCTATTTCTTTTTCTTCGCGGGTGTCGAAATCAAAATAGTTGAGTTTGGATTTGTGTTTTAATTTATTCTGAATATAATATAGTTTATTATCAGCGTGATTCAGGCTCCAGTAGGAAGCTGCATCCACAGGCAGTACATTTATTCGGTCAGCAATGCCTTCTGTATCTACCTTGATGTTTTTAGATGATTTATCACTTTTTTCGTTGTTGTTATCATCTGTATCACTCGATTCAACACGTACGGTATCATTTTGAGGGGCCAGCGGATCGGGGTTTTCTTCCGACAAGGTAACATAATAAATCCGTGACATGTCACGGTAGGCATGATTCCATTCGGTTTGACTGTATATGGGGTTAAAATCACGGTTTGATGTAAAAAACAACAGGCTGCCGCTAGTTGAAAATTCAGGGTTTGAGGAGTCGTACCATTTACTTGTTACAGGCGTTATTTCTTCATCTTGTGTGCCATACAGGTAGATTCTGTTCATTCGGTTTTCATCTGCATCGGCAAAGGCTACCCATTTGCTGTCTGGCGACCAGGTGTAATCCCTGATGTCTCCGTAATCCGATGTGGTTATTTCAGTGATGTTTTTGCTTTCGATGTCGATGTACCTCAAACGCAGTTTTTTGTCGCTCCATATGATCTTTTTGCTGTCTGGTGACCAGGTAAGCTGATAGGGATAAGTATCGTTGTTTGAGGTAATTTTTTCGGCCGGCTTTTTGTTGTCTTTGTCCTGCAGGTATATTTCATATTCCCCTGTTTCATCAGACCAGTATGCAATGTATTTTCCATCCGGGCTCCATACCGGATCACGTTCATGTACGCCGTTGGTTTCTGTCAGCCTTTTGGTTACTCCTTTATTGGCAGGAAGGGTAAAGATATCCCCTCTGCCTGAAAGTACCACCCTGTTTCCGTCGGGAGCGAGTGATACATCTCTGATCAATTCAGAGGCGTCTTTCATGGATGCACGGCTGTTGGCAAAATCTTCTGCAATACGAATGTTGATTTTTGTTGTTTCTTCTTTTGAAATATCAAAACAATGGATTTCTCCGGCCTGTTCAAAAATAATCGTATGATCATCGTGGTTGGGAAATTTTATGTCGTAATCCGAAAATTGGGTAAGTTTTCTTGTGTCTTCACTTTCAGGATCAAAGACAAACAAATTCATCGTTCTGTCCCTGTCTGAGAGGAAATAAATCAGACCATTCACACACATCGGGAAAATATCCTGGGCATCATTTTCAAAGAGCCGTTTTGTTGAATGGTCGGTAAAATCATGCAACCACAGATCATCTGCCATGCCACCCCGGTAATATTTCCAGGTTCTGAATTCCCTGAACACACGGTTATACACCATTTGCTCTCCATCGTTGATAAAATCATTCCACCCGCCTCTTGGCACTTCAATCTGTTCAGGCAATCCACCGTCAACAGGGGCTTTAAAAAGCTGTCCGACAAAGGAATTAAATGATTTCATCCTTGATCTGAATATTACATTATTGCCGTCAGGTGTCCATCCCATGACAATGTTGTTGGGGCCCATGCGGTCTGTTACATCATCCCTGCTCAGGGTTGCCGTATAGGTTATTCTTGTGGGAGTACCACCTTCTGCCGGCATGACATACACTTCTGTGTTGCCATCGTAATGGGCAGTGAAAGCAATTTTTGATCCATCAGGCGAAAAATGGGGGAACATTTCATAGCCTTTGTGGTCGGTGAGACGACGAGCAATGCCACCTGGTTTTTCAACAGAATACAGGTTGCCAGCATAACTGAATACAATTTTATCTTCGTGAATGTCCGGGAAGCGGAGCAATTTTGTGTTTTGACTGAATGTTGGAATGGTAAGTAATCCTATCAACAACGTGAGTATTGTTTTTTTCATAATACCGGCATTTAGTTTTATTGTTCAATTCAAAAATTTTGTTGGCATGAAGATATGGTATTTTATGGTAATATACAATCAACTTAACAGAATTCTAAGACAAGGAAGTCGGAAGACCGGAGACGGAAGTCGGAAGATGGGGGACAGGAGTCGGAAGACCGAAGACGGGAGACGGAAGACGGAAGACGGAAGACGGAATTAAAGCATACATTTTTAAAGTGAAAATTAATTAATATGATATCTTCTGACTTCTGACTTCGGTCTCCGGACTTCTGACTTTTCTTTATGTGTAAGCTGTACATTTTGCGTGAGGGCGGCGCCGGAAAGCCTGCTGAAGCAATGGCTTAAGTGCCTGAGCTGACACAAAGTGACCAACGGAAACTCTTGTGTCAGTGTATCAGGCACAAGCCAGTGCGAAGCAGCTTGGAGGCAAAGACCGACCCTTGTTTTTGAGAATCTCCATTTCTCCATCTTTCCCTCTCAAAAACAAGGGGCACGCCCAAACCCATGAAAAACGGGATGTGACAAAAGTGAGAAAAGCCGGAACAGCAACGCCTTGCAAGCTTCTTCGGCAATAGTGATCTTTCATTTGCTACAAAGTTTGGTGATCTTTTTTATCTTATATTCTTAAATTTGTTTTATGTATAATTAAGAAAAAATTAGGGATTTTGTTCAGGGTTTAATTTAAAAAAGTTGTATCTTGCACCGTATGAAACTTGATATGGATATATTTAAACCCCCGGGCGCAACACTTAAGCCGGTTAAAGGCAGGCTGCTGATAGCTGAGCCCATTTTGCCTGATGTTATATTCAGTCGTTCGGTGGTTTTTATAGTTGACGATACCGGCAACAAACATTCCGGTTTGATACTTAATAAAGCAGCAGGTGTTAAACTGGGCAAAGTGCTGCCTGAACTTAAAGATGCTGATTTTGAAGTTCACCTGGGCGGGCCGGTAGAAACGGAAAGGCTGTTTTATTTGCATTCATACGGTGATTTGATAAAGGGAGCTGTTAAAGTTACGGACAATCTCTGGTGGGGAGGAGAATTTTCCTCGGTAAAAGAAATGTTGAAAGCAGGAGTATTAAAACCTGACAAAATTATGTTTTTCCTTGGGTATTCCGGATGGACAGAAGGCCAGTTAATTGATGAGCTGGATGACGGAGCATGGCTGGTAGCTGATATTCCTGAAGGTTTTGTGTTTAGTGAAAGTGGATCCCAGTGGAGCCGTTCACTGAATTATGTGGATGCAAAATATAAAATCTGGCGCAATTTTCCCGAAGATCCCGAACTCAACTGAATAAAATACCTCCGTATTTCCCAAATGTAAATCTGTTGTTTTTATTACCTTTTTTAAATACGCAAGTGGCTTAATGTTCTGATGTGCAGTATTGAGTTGAGCAGTACATCATAACACCATAAAAAGCTTCGGCTTACAGGCTTAGGGTTTATAAAGAATAATTTGCTCACAAATAATATCTGCAAAATGACCAGCGTTTTGTCGTGTGTCTCAAAATTATTTTTTAATATTGTCAAAGCTATGTTTGTTTTTGTATTCCCTGTAAACACAAATAATGCGGACAATAGAAAATCAAATTTGTATGGTTTAAAAAACGCTGGAATAAAGAAACAACCAATCATAAATATCAACCTGGGTTATGATGTGTATCAGTCACCATCTTATCAAGTTTATAAAAATAGGATATTAAAATGCAAAATAAAGATTTTTATTTAGATGTTTCAAGAAAGTACAAATACAAGATGCTGTGGACCATATCAAGCCATTGCAATTTTAATTGTGTTTATTGTTACAATGCAAAAGAAATACTGGATAACTTCATAACCAACATATATGCACCTGAGCATATTGCAGAAAGCTTTGATAAAACAGGCAAAAGTTGGCTGATATTCTTTTTGGGGGGAGAGCCTTTTATGATGCCTCAGTTTTTGCCTTTAATGAAAGCCCTTACGAGAAACCATCACATTCAAATATCTACGAATTTAACGTCCCCTGATGTTTATAAATTTCACGATTACGTGCCTCCGGAAAAGGTGATGTTACTAAGTGCCTCATTTCATGTAATGGAAAGAGAAAAAGTGGATCCTGATTTTTCAAAATACATAGAAAAGTTCCTTTTTCTTAAAAAACAAGGTTATAACATCATTGGCAATTACGTTACGTATCCACCATTGTTTGAGCGTATAGAAGAGGATTTTAATTACCTTCACAAGCATGGTGTTGATAAAATTATGCCAATACCTTTTAGAGGTGAATATAACGGAAAAGAATATCCTTATGATTATGCTGATGATCAGATTGAACTGATTGCAAAATTGGCAGATATGCCAAAAAATCAGGTGAATTTTCCACGCCCCACGAGAAAAAGGATCATTTGTGAAGCAGGGCACCGGTATTTCACCATGGATAATTTTGGCAATGTGGTTCAGTGTTTTACCAAGAAAAAAAGCCACGGCAATTTATTTGAAGGCACATTCTGGCGGAATAAGAGCAACACGATATGTAAGGCGGGATCGGAAGAATGGTACGATTGCTACCTCGGAAAAATCAGAACTAATTTGTTTGACCAATTGGGAGCATTCTTGCACAAAAAATAATTTGTGTACTTTTGGTTTGTACTCGTATTTTTTACAAACGAATATCGTAATAATATGGATATAAAAAGTAATAAATATAAAAGGGTCTTTTTAATAAATCTAAGTACGCAAAATTTTAAAAAGGAGAATATACTTTATTTGCCTCAACCCCATTTAGGCATTTTATGCTTAAAGGAAGTTGCTAAAGATTACGATATAAATATTGAAGTGTTAGATGGCGATTTTAATAACCTGAATGATGAAACAATTTTCAAAAGGATCTTAAAAGCAAAACCTGGAATAATTGGGTTTTCGCCTTTTCAAAATACAATGGATAGAATAATCAGTTTGATTCAAAGGATAAACAACAAATTACCAGAGACAATAATTATTCTTGGCGGAGTTCATGCTTCAATTATGGCTGCTGATATTATAAGAGACATTCCGGAAGTTGACTATATTATTAAAGGAGAAGCAACCGTTTCATTGCCTACATTACTATTGTCTCTTTTAAAAATAAAACAAACAGATTTTACCGAAATTGAAGGGTTGACATATAGATTAAATGAAGATATCATTGAAAACAATGCAAGTATATTTCCGGATTTGGATTTATTACCTAATTTAGGGATTCCGCAAATACCATTAACAAATGAAATTTCTTTGGTATCTTCAAAAGGATGTGTTTCTAATTGCTCTTTTTGTTGCACTCCTTATTATATGAAATTATCAGGCAACAGTAAATATAGACATCAAAGTCCTGAAAAAGTAATCAATGATATTACTCAAATAATTGAAAGCAGCGAGAATAAAGAAATATCAATATACTTCCCCGACAGCGACTTTATAGGCTTAAATGATAAAACCATTGAGAGGGCTTCTAAAATAGCAGACTATATTTTATCAAAGAATATTAATATTGAAATTAAAATAGCATGTCAGGCTAAAGCAATTGTGACAGCCGGTATTGAATTTTGGAAAAAATGGAGAAAGGCAGGATTAACCATGATCTATTGTGGCTTTGAGGCAGGTTCTAATGAAGATCTGGTTTATTATAATAAATCATCAAGAGTTAATGATGGATTAGAAGCCTACAGAATACTTAGTGAATGCAATATCTGTTTATTCATTGGATTTATAATGTTTAATACTTACTCAAATAAAGAAAAATTACTGAATAATTTAAAATTCTTAAATGCCATTAATGAATTACATATTTTCGGGAATATTTCAAGAGAAATTGTTCCATATCCCGGCACAAAAATTTTCAAAGATTTAACCAAAGAAAAATTGTTAAGTTTTGAAAAACCTTACTTAGAAACACACATCAAGTATATAAGTAAGTCGGTTCATGGCATTAAAACTACCTTGAGTTCGCACATGAGAGAGCAAATGCTTATTGATTATTATTGTTATAAATTTGATTTTGCTGTTGGTAGTGGTAAGAAAACAATCCCTTTTGCTAAGTGTTTTTATAAAGTTGACGAGGTTTTAAGTCAAACATATTTAAATTATAAGAAAGAGCGAGCAAGTATAATAGAGTCTTATGCAATAAAAATAGTTGATTCTTCTGGCGAAAACCTGACTGATATCGGAAATGAAATGAATACTATATTATTAAAAAGGCATCGGGAATTTATATCGAATATTAAGGATAAAGTATTTTTTAAAACAAAGAAAACAAATCCATCTTATTCAATTTTATTAAAAGTCTAAAATGAATCACAATAATAAACGAGTTTTTGTAATCGACCCACCTTCGCAATGTCCTTTGCGTAGCCTGGATGCATCAAAGTTAAGAAATTATTTTGCTTTAAATGACCTGATTGTAACAGATTCACTTGATGATGTTGATTATATTGTATATGTTACATGTTCAGTTTCCCCGGCAGATGTTGAAAACACATTGAAGGATATAAATCAATATAGTAAACACAAGGCTCAATTAATAGTGATGGGGTGTATGCCCGGTTCTAATCTTAAAGAATTAAGAACAGCGTTTGACGGCCCTGCCATTGCAACAAAAAACATCAATGATATAGACACGTATTTTCCCGGATTCAGAATCAGATTCAATCAGACTCCCGACCCGCATACCTATCATTATGCAGATATGGATAAAACCATATTTTTTACAAAGCATGATTATTATTCATACCCAACCCTGTTTTTTAAGTATGGTGTATCCGGTACTTTTTTCCGCAAATTACACCGTTTGAAAGATTATAAAAAATTTATCCGGTATAACAATGGAAGCAGGGTTGAGGATGCATGTTTTATTTTGGCCAGCAGGGGATGTGCCAATAATTGTTCTTACTGCAACATTCGCAGGGCAGTGGGGAAAATAAAAAGCAAAAGCATTGAAACCCTGGTTAATGAGTATCAGGATACGTTAAGTCAAGGGTATCGAATGTTTCATTTCCTGGCTGATGACCTTGGTTCTTATGGCCTGGATATCAATAGCTCCTTAAATGAGCTGTTGGATGCATTATCCGAAACCGATAAAGGGTTTAATGTCAAATGGTCTTTGCATGGCATGAATCCAGATTGGATAGTCAGGAACAGAGATTATTTAACGCCATACATTCAGTCAAAAAAAGTGTGGGATTTAACCATAGCAATGGAGAGTGGAAGTGACAGAATAATACAGTTGATGAACAGGCATTACAAGGTCAAAGATGTAGAGGCCGTATTGAATTTTTTCAGGAAACTTAACCCTGGATTAAGGATGGATGCTTTGTTTTTTGTCGGTTTTCCCACGGAAACAGAAAGGGATTTTGAGGATACACTGAACTTTGTGAAAAACATTCAGTTCGATAACGCAAGGGTAACCTATTATTATGAATTTGATTATCTGCCTGCAGCCAAATTATTTCCTAAAGTAAGCATGGAAGACATGAAACGCAGGATTGAAATCATGGAAAAATTTCTCAGGAAACAAAAAGCAGATTCGTTATTCTTACCCCGTAAAAAACACCTGAAGTGAAATATAGATTATTGTTAATAAATCCGGATTATGAAGTTCATGTCAAAAACTTTTATGAACCGGTTGAATTGGGCATCATTGCATCCTTAACTCCCAAAAAAGAGTGGGATGTTGAAATAATGGATTTAAGGCTGGATGATTTTGAAGTAAAAAATGTTGACCTGGTAGCAGTTACTGCCAGGATCCTGAATATAAACGCAACCTATAAAATTTTAGAAACCTTCAATAATAAAGGCATTACAACAGTTATTGGAGGGATACACGCTTCACTTTTGCCTGAAGAAGCCATAAAATTTGCCAATAGTGTCGTTATCGGTGAAGCTGAGGGTATTTGGGAAACATTACTTAATGATTTTAAAACAAATAGACTGAAGGAATATTATTATGGAAATACCAAATTAGATTATAAACTTCAGCGTTCTGTTTATAACCATAACTATAAAACAGCTTCACTACAATTATCAAGAGGTTGTCCTATGGCATGTGATTTTTGCTGCATCAATAAGATTCACAAACAAAAACATTTTTTCCGTGATATTGATTTGGTAATTGATGAAATCAACAATGTTAAGCAAAAAACATTGTTCTTTACAGATGAAAATATTTACGGCTTCAATTCAAAAAACCGGAATCATATCATTTCCATATTCAAAGAAATGATAAAACAAAACCTCAATAAAGAATGGATTGGAATGGTATCAATAAATGCAGGCCTGGATAATGAATTTCTTTATTATGCCAGAAAAAGCGGTTGCCGTTTATTGGTTATTGGTTTTGAAGCAGAAGATAAAGATACCTTGTTATTGTTGAACAAAACACAAAACGCTAAAAACCATAAAAATTATAAAAAAATAATTGATAATATTCATAAACACAGGATTGCAATTTGTGGTGTTTTTATGTTTGGACTTGAAAATGACACAATCAAGGGCATTAAAAGACGAAAAAAATATATGCTCAAGTCATCTGTTGATGGATTTCTTGTTACATTATTAACCCCCTTGCCCGGTTCAAAACTTTTTGAACGAAATTTAACCAATAACAATTTGATGTACACAAATTTTCCTGAAGATTGGGATTATTACAATTTTTATACGGTTCATTTTAAGAACAATAAAATTCAAAAACTGCCTGAAATATTTCAGGAAATCAATCATGTAAAAAGTAAACCAATCTTTTTGATAACCAAGTTTATTTCAACAATTTTTAAAACCAGAAGCATTTCCAGTGCTCTATATTCAAACTTTTATCTGTGTAATCACCTTTCAGAGGTCAATAATGTCAAAGTATTGAGATGGATTAACAATCGTTTTGAAAAAAAGCACCTTAAAAAACCTTCTGACAATTCCTCCGCATCAAGACTTTCAGCGTTTTTTACGAACAATATAAATTTTTAAAGCACCAATTGAATAATACAACAAAATTTAAATAATTTTGGCTATTGATAAATGGGTAAAAAAAAGAAAAATATTGCTATCGAAGTCAGGAATTTATCGAAATTATATTCTCTGGGGGCTTCTAATCCTAATTTTAAGCTTTTGAGCAAACTAAAATATTTATTCAACCTAAAAAAAGCAACACTGGATTCTGAAGACCGTAATTTTTTCGCTTTAAAAGATTTGAACTTTACCATTTACAAAGGCGAAACCATTGGTATCATAGGTCGAAACGGCGCAGGAAAAAGTACTTTATTGAAAATCTTAAGTCAGATTACTGAACCCACAAGCGGACGTGTTACAATTTACGGAACAATAGCGTCAGTTTTGGAAGTAGGGATGGGATTCCATCCGGAACTGACAGGAAGAGAAAATGTATATCTGAGCGGCACAATGTTTGGAATTCCTAAAAAACACATTACTGACAACTTTGATGATATAGTTGAGTTTGCAGGAATGCAAAGGTTTATTGATACGCCGGTAAAACACTACTCAAGTGGCATGTATATACGTTTGGCTTTTTCAGTGGTGGTGAATATTGATGCAGATATTTTATTGTTTGATGAGGTACTTTCACTTGGGGATTATACTTTTCAAATGAAATGTTTTGATAAAATAACAAAACTAGCCAATAGCAACAAAACAATAATATTAGTAAGCCACAACAGCAATGATATTAATACTTTATGCTCTAAAGTGATGTGCCTGGATAAAGGAAGGATAACTGATTTTGGAGATAAAAGCATCGCTGTACAATATTTTGAAAGATCTTTATCAAATGCCACTCCTGTCAATGAAAAAGATGATGGCACAGGTAGTAATAAACCCGTGGGTGATTATGCATTTGAAAATAAGTTGGTTAAAGAATGGATAGATGTAAATAAAGCGCTTGGAAATAACAGGATTAGGATTAAAAAAGTTTATGTACATAATGAAAGCCGAAAAGGGAGCAACGCCATATTTACAAATGATAAATTTAGCATCAACTTTGAATATGAAAAATACTGGGACAATGATTACTATGATATAGGTTTTGTTATCTCAAATCTGAATCACATGTTTTTGGGAAATCACCTGGGAAATTCTGAAATCAAACTTGAGGATTTTAAGAAAAAAGGAAGCTATCATGTTAAGATTCTTATTGACAAGAATTTTTTCAATGAAACAACCATATCCATTGGTTTTGGAGTATATCGTAATGATGGAGTTGTCGTTTGTTTTGATGCCAATACATTACATTTAAAAATCATTAAAGACGAAAACGAACAAGATGTGGGATTGTCGAAAATATCAAAAAACTTTATAATGCCGTTAAAACCGAAAGGTATGAAATGGGAAGTCAATAAATTGGATGCATAAACCCGTATGACACACAAGTTAAACAGATGAAAAAAATATTGCTCATTAATCCAAAATCCGGTTTTGCAAGCTTCAGGTTTAATGAACCCCTTGTGCTTGGTGTTTTGGCCGCCTTAACCCCGGATGCTTATGAAATTGAATTTGTCGATGAAAATTTTGAGCCCTTCACTTACAGAGATTGCGACCTTGTGGCTTTAACATCATCTACGTCGTCGATCAACAGGGCGTATTCCATTGCCGGTCAATATCGCGAAAAAGGCATTCCTTCCGTTATTGGCGGGATACACGTTTCGTATTTACCCGATGAAGCAACTGAATACGTTACCAGCGTGGTGATTGGCGACGCAGAAGGTGTGTGGCAAACCATACTGGAAGATTTTGAAAACAATGCCCTGAAAAAAACATACAGGAACCTTGATTATAATAAACGTTTTGCGGTAGCGCCTAAACGAAGCATCTTTAAAAAATACCCTTATGGGGCTGCAAGCATTGAAACCAGCAGGGGATGCCACAATGCATGCGATTATTGTTCAATTCACAGTTTGTATAATCATAAAAGATACAAACGGCCTGTTGAGGACGTTGTCGAGGATTTAAAAACCATAGAACAAAAAGTTGTCTTTTTTACAGACGATAACTTTATCGGTAATTTTCAGGATATTGACAGAATCAAAACAATTTTAGAGGCAGTTATAAAATACAATAAAAAATGGGCTGCGTTTTGCACAATTGAGATAGTTAAATACCCTGATTTGCTGGAGTTGTTCAAAAAAAGTGGTTGCGTTATACTATACATTGGCATTGAAACCGATAAAATTGATACCCTGACAACCATTCATAAACCTATGAATAAAAATATTCTAAAAAACCTCAGTTTACAAGAATGCATGAACATAATTCATCGGTATGGTATAACCGTAATGGGGTTTCTGATTTTCGGCTTCGATTCTGATGAAAGCATTGAAGAAATGCATCACAGGCTGAAAAGGATCAATGACTCCGGAATAGATTGGATTGTGATATTTTTGTTAACCCCCATTCCTGGCAGCCCAATATTTAATACACTGAGAAATGACAACAGAATTATTGAGAATAATTACCCTGAAGACTGGACAAAATACAACTTTACACAGGCTGTTTTTAAAACTAAAAATGTGACGCCTGAAGCGCTGAATGAATTTTTCATTACCGCCAATAATTATTATTTCAATAAAAAGAATACCCGCCTCCGTTTTTTCAGGACATTAAAAGAAACCAAAAACCTAAAGCACACTTTTTATCTGTATATTTGGGTAATCAACAATTGGAGTAATGTTCGAAAATATTGGTTTATGAGAATTTTTAATGTGGTTGTAAAAATTTTTATGCGTTAATTTAAATGCGAATGAAGCAAATCATGTTCAACAGAAATCGTGTGGTTATTGTGGCGGTGTTTTTGCTTGCCGCCCTGATTGTTTTGTCAGTGTACTTTCACAGGATTAACATTTTTGAAGATGTTACCATAGAACCCTTGAATGCCACATTTAAAAAGTCAAACCCTGAACTGGTTTTGGTTACGCCTTTCAATCGTAAATTTCCAATGCAATTAAACGAAGACGGGGTGTGGGAAACAAAACATTCCTATCTGAACCGGATTTATGTAAAGGTAAGAAGAAATGCAATCAGGGAAAATGAATTGGCTTTTAAAATCAACAACCAAAAATTAAACCTGGATAGTGATGTTAGTAATGGAAAGGGAAATGCTGAATATAAGCTTATTGAATTAGCCTTTACCACAGATGGCAATTTCAGGAATAAAATAAACTATGTGTTCCATGCCAACTCAAAAATTGTGAAAGACATTGGCGTTGGCAAATGGATACTTTTGGTTGTGTATGGTTTGGGATTGCTGTTTTTTATTTTTGTTTTCATGTTAAAGAGGGATAATCAACTTGTTATATTTGAAAGAATAAATGCATGGTTGGGCATTGGGAAATTTGATTGGGTGCAAAAAAATACGGGATTTGAAATCGTGCTGTTTTTTGTGTTGTGGTTGACACTTATAATATTGATGATATAAAATAGGGATGCCTGTTAAAATGAGTAAATAATGAAGCGTGGTAAAACAATAATAGCTGCTTTCCTGATTTTTTTGACAGCATATTTGTTGCTGTTTCTACAGTTTCCACTCAATAACACCATTGGTGGTACCTGCGATTCACTGTTAACCATTTCTCTCAGCAATTATTTTTCCAACGTTTTATCTTCTGTGTTCTCCGGCAGCGAGGTTACTTCAGCATTGTATCCTGAAACGAACATCCTGAAATTTGGCGAGAGTGCAATGGGGTTGTTGTTTTTATTCAATTTTTTTAAAATCCTTGGCTGCAGTGATGCTACCAGTTGGTATTTTTTCGTTGTCTTAATTATGACGCTCAATAGTTTAGGCGTTTTTTTGTTGGTTTATCATTACACACGAAATTTTCTGATTTCTGTGCTCGGCGGCGTTTTTTTCGGATTCACAAATTTTGCTTTCGTTAATATTGATGATGTGCACGTGTTGTTTTACTTTTTTACAAGCTTGTCTGTTATTCTGTTGTTGCGTTTTAAAGAATCAAAAAAAACATGGTTGTTAATCTTAGCCGGCTTCTTGTGTGCTTTTCAATTGTATTTTTCATTTTATGTGTTTGTGTATGGGTCTGTGGTTTTTCTGGTTTTCTTTGTTCACGCTCATGGGTATTTTAAAAGATTCAATCTGCACACCCTGAAAAATGCATTCCTTACAATAGGGATATATGGGGTGGTGATGTTGCCGTTTATCCTTATTTATTTTCAATCACAACGGTTTTTAGATTTTTATCTGCCAGATACCGGAAAATGGAATGATATTGTTTCATATGCTTACCTGAAGCTTACTGATTTTTTCAATATCATGCCAAACAATATACTTTACCATTCAGATTATAAGGCATCAGATTTGTTATTCTCGTTTTTTGACATCCGGAAATCTGCATTCACAGGAACATTATTTATGAGCCTCGGATTGTTTTATATGGTGAAACATTTCCGGACATTTTTGCCCTGGGTGATTGTCTTTATTTTAGGCTTATTGTTATGCACTTATCCTTATAAGGTTTTGAGTTCCAATTTTGTTCTTTTTCAAGTGGTAAGGATTTCGTACAGGGGGTATTTAATATCTGTTTTAGCAATTTCAGTAATAGCAGTATTGGGACTGAATAAGTCGCTGACGCATGTAGGAAAAACAAAGCAAATGTTGATATTGGGAACAATTATAATAATACATCTTTTGGAAAATGTCCCTTATCCTTTTCCACTTGCAAACCATGATAAAGTAAAAAATGAGATACATACAAAAGCAGGCATTGAACTCCCGGATGGTTACAAAGCAACACATTTAAAACCTGATGATAAAATGATTGAAATGGTCAGGCAAAGCACGGATAAAAACAGCGTTATTTTATGCTTGCCGTCAAACAGGCTTTTTGGAGGGCAATTAGGCATGTTTACCTTCAACAGGGAATTGATTTATATGAATCATCAGACATATTTTAAACGCAACATATTCAACGGAGTACATGGGTATTTTCCTAAATCACGAATAGAAATTCAAAAACATATAGAACAACTGCCCTCCCGTGAAGCTTTGGAACAATTACGTGATGCAGGAATGACCCATATTATATTCTATAAAAACATGGTGTTGGATGAAAATGACAAGCACCTACATGAGCTAAAAGAACTGAAAAAAATCAATACCTTTGAAGAAACGCAATCGCATGTAATTTTTGAAATGAATGATTAAAATGTGGATGACAATAAAAAGAATCGTAAAAGCATTGAGGTTGGCTGAGGTGTTGTTGATGACCGGTTTTATCCTTATTGGTGCTGTTTTTGGTATTTCAGTTAAAGGAGATATCGATTGGGAAAATTTAGTGCTTGTTTCGATTGTTTCTTATGTGCTGATGTTGTCGGTATATACGGCAAATTCGTGGCTTGGGTATTCCCATGACAAGCAGAACCAACGATTGAATGCACAACTGTATTTTTCAAAGTCTTTTTACCTGTTTGCTACCATTCTATTTTATCTGGTTTCGTTTGTGATGTGCTGGTGGATGAAACCTGGTTCACTGCCGATGCATTTTCTGATTTTTGCGCTGTGGTTTTTGTATGGAATGCCTGGATTTGGAAAGCACCTTCCCATTATTGGAACTGTAATCCACTTCCTGGTGGCTGTGGTGCAATTCAATTTTGCCTACATGTTCTTTGTTCCCCTATCAGAAATTTCAATGTTCATATCAGTGTACTTTGCCCTGCTTATATCTGCCGGCCATATTCATCATGAAATTGTCGATTATGAGGCTGATAAGTCGAATATGATAAAAACAAGCACTGTGAAATGGAGTATTAAAAACACCAAATACGTTTCATTTTTGATTTTTGCTGGGGCACACCTCTATTGGGCAGTGCTGTTTTGGAAACATATCATTGATACATTTCAATTGTTGGTTTTTGCTGTGGGATTTTTATTCCATTTGGTGCTGTTTTTGTATTATAATAAAAACATGGAGAATAGTATTGATAAAAGACTAACATACAGGTCATTGTATCGTTTTATTTACTTGGTTTGCGGATTGGCTGTATCCATAAAAATAGTGTGCTTTTGATAAAAGATTATGTTGAGTAAATTTAAAAATCCGGTAATACTGTGGGAGAAAGGAAATAAAATGAATTTCCGCCGTATGGCTAATGTTGCCTGTTTTGAACTGACAAGAATGTTGTTCAGAAAACCATATATTGCCGAAATAGATGTAACCGGTAAGTGCAATTTACGATGTAAGCATTGTTTTTATTTTAAAAACCCGGAATATATTCCCGAAAAAGAATTGGACATTGATACCTGGAAAACTAAATTAAAATCGTTGCACAAGCAAGGTATCAGGCGATTGTGTTTGGTTGGGGGGGAACCAGCTTTGAGAATGGAAGCCATCGAATTGGCCAATGGTTTGTTTCCATATATTGACATATGTTCAAATGGCATTATAAAAATACCTGAACACATCAATCACCGGATTTTTATTTCCATTGACGGTAATGATGATTACAATCAGAAATACAGGAGCCGTAAAATTATGGATGACATATCTGAGAATTATTACAACGATAAACGGGTGGTGATTTTAATGACGCTGAACGGCAAAAACTACAATCAAATCAATGAAGTAGCCGAATATGCCATCAAAAACAAGTTTGACTCCATGGTGTTTTCACTTTATACGCCTTTCAGCGAAGATGATGAATTGTACTTTGACGAAAACATGAGAAAAAAAATCATTGAAGCCATTAAAAATTCCAAAAAGAAATACCCGGACCTGTTGAAAATAAACCGTTTCGTTATAAATTGGTACGCCAAAAGCAATCACAAAAACAAATGTTATTGGCGGGATAACGTGAAGCATTACAATGCAATGCTGGAAGAAAGGAAAGCATGCCTTAGTATGAACTGTGCCTATTGTGGTTATTTTTCCGGGGCGAATATTGCCCCTCTGAATTTGTTTTACCGGGCTGATAAAAAAATAAATACATGACCATCGAAATTGCTTTAATCATTATATGGGTGTTCTGGTTTGCTTACGCTCTCAATTTTAAACTAAAAAAATTGACCTTTACCCTTTTATCAGGGTTTATTGTTGGTGTATTATTTATTTGGCTGGATAATTATTACGGACAAATAACTTATACCACAAACATCAACATCCCGGGAACAAACTACCCAATATCCATTATTGCTTTGGCTTCACTGTATTTTGTGTCAATAATATTCCTTCGGGCGTATGTGCTGAAAAAAATATTCCCTAATCGTAAAAAGCCTGTTGTTGGCGTTTTGTTGGGCTTTTTTGTTACAGCGGTGTTAAATATATTGTATCCGGTGGTTGATTTTACCATTGTCAATATGCAGGGCGGGGTATTTACAAACGAGCATATAAATCAGTTTTATACCACTTTTGAGTATCATCCTGACATACAACAATATCAGCTTTATGCTTATGTGTTCTTTTTGTTGGCGATATATTTATCTCAAGGGATTGCCTTGATGTTTTATAAACTTTATGGATTTGTAAGTCAACATTATAAATAAATTGCTTTCATGCTTCATTTTATTTTCCGTAATTTTAACTTTTTAAGTCTTTATAAGATACATTTATGAACAGTGTGCTTTTGATCAATCCGCCTTCAGGGTCAACAATTTGCAAATCGTTTACCATACCTTTGGGAATTTGTGCCCTAAAGGCTTATCTTAATAAATATGCAAAAAATAATGTTTCTGTATTGGATTTGAACATCAAATCATTCTTGCAGTCTGAACATAAATCATGGTGGGAAGATAAAAACTTAAAGTACTGGCTATATGATGATTTGTTTTATAAAAAGATACTTCCCGAATTAGACATCAATGGTTTATTAAACCAAATATTGACTAAGAAACCTGATATCATTGGATTTTCAGTAAATGCGGCATCAGTCCACAGTGCTTTATTTTTGATACGTGAAATAAAAAAACAAACAAAAGTTAAGGTCGTTGCAGGAGGCGCCTTATGCCATGAAAACAATGCAGAAATGTTTTTAAAAAGCGGGGTTGACGCTGCAGTTGTTGGTGAGGGTGAGGAAACCTTCCTTGAATTGGCCAGTGATTTTAAGCTTCATAAAGGCGTATATATGCTTGACAAAGGGAAACTTGTTTATGGAGGCAGGCGAGGTTTGGTTGATATTGAAACCCTGCCTTATCCTGATTTTGATGATATCATTGATGATTACCGCAAAATTGGTTCAAAAGTCTGGCTGTCCACATCGTTTGTGAGAGGATGTCCTAACAGATGCGCTTTTTGTGAAGAATCTCCGTTTTGGAAAAAAGTAAGGCAACGTTCACCTGAAAATATTGTGAAAGAGTTGATCTTTTTAAAAAACAGGTATAAATCCAATTATTTTTACAAATCTGATTCTATTCTTGCAGCTAATGCTGAAACCCTCGAGAAAATATGCGATTATATCATTGATAACAACCTCAAAATATACTGGTTCTCACAAGCACGGCTTGACAAATGGTTAACTAAGGACTTATTGGTTAAAATGAAAAGAGCAGGTTGTACGGATCTAAGTTTTGGGGCTGAAAGTGGCAGCCAGAAAGTGTTGGATTTTATGCACAAAAACACCCGTGTGAATGAGATGGAACGGATCATTAAAGAGGCAAAACAAGCCGGCATTAATGTGAACATTACCTTGATGGTTGGTGCGCCAAAAGAAACATTTATCGACTTTTTAAAAACAATCCGGTTTGTTTTGAAAACAAGGGCTTATTTGTCGTATTTTATGGTGTCAACCGCCATGTTATTACCAAGAAGTGACTGGACAAAAAATCCGGAAAAATATGGCATCAAGAAAAGTACCCGTTCTTTTAGAAAATCTTATGCAACGAACCGTTTGTCAACCCTGATAAAGAAAAAAATACTCGAGCTTATCCGGAGTCTGTTAAGTGTATTTATGAAAAATTACATAAAAGGAGGTGAGAGTTCCCTGGCTGATATAGAAGGCTTAATGACAGAATAGTTGGTGTCTGGGGTTTTTGGTTTAATTTTGGTGCTTCATGATTAAAATTTTGTATGAATGAATATTCTTCTGGTTTTCAAAAGTGATTTTATGATTATTCCCATGGCGGTAAGAACACTTAGCGCAGTATTAAAGCAAGCGGGGTATCACGTCGTTGTCATGGATTTGAAACTGGAAAAAAACTTTTTCAGGAAAGTAAAAGCATTAAACCCCGGCATCATAGGGTTTTCGGTTGATAGTTTTACGTATGGTTATTTTTTAGACCTCAATAAAAAGTTGAAAGCAGGCTTAACGTATTTTTCTGTTTTTGGTGGCCCTCATCCAACACTTACACCGGATATCATCAATGAGAAAAGCATTAATGCCGTGTGTATGGGCGAGGGAGAAAACGCGTTCATCGAACTGGCAAGAAAGATTGAGACCAATGACGATATCACCACAATTCAAAACTTATGGATAAAGCAAAATGGCCGCATTTATATAAATGAAATACGTGAATTGGTCACTGATTTAGACAGCCTGCCTGTCCCCGATATGGGGTTTTTACGAAAATACAGGGCATACCATCAGTTTACCACATACGACATCATGACCTCCAGGGGATGTCCGTACAATTGTCCCTATTGTATAAATCATGTTTACAAAAAATTGTTTGCCGGAAAAGGGAAATATGTGCGCAGGCGTTCGGTAGATCATGTTATTGACGAGCTAAAACTGGCAAAACGTTATTTGCATCCCAAAACGATTTTCTTTGTTGATGAAATTCTCACCTTGGATAAGAAATGGTTGACTGAATTTGCACCAAAATACATTAAGCACATTGACCTGCCATTCGAAATCTTAACCAGAATAGACGATATCGATAAAGAGACAATTGGATTGTTGAAAAAGATGGGCTTTGCGGTGGCGCGTGTTGGCATTGAAACCGGAAATGAAAGATTGAGATTTCAATTGTTAAAACGAAAAATCAGCAACCAGGAAATTGTTGAGAAAACCACCTTGTTGCGGGCAAATCATTTGAAAACCTTTGGGTACAATATGCTGGGGTTACCTGATGAAACCATTGAAAATGCATTTGAAACCATGGAACTCAATGCAAAATGTAAAATCACATACCCCATGACATTCATGTTTCATCCATTTCCCGGTATTGAACTAACAAATTACAGCATTCACAAGCGTTATTTAAACGGGAACGCAACACATTTTGATACATTGGCAAACGATTGCCTGATTAAAACCAAAGACAGAAAGCAGATAGAAAGGTTGTTTTATCTTTTTTATGTGGGTGTTAAGTTACCTTCTACAATCCCATTGATTAAGTTTTTGGTAAAATTACCCCTCAATGCGGTTTATTTTCTGATTTTTCATGTGATGAGAGCAATCATCGTTTTGTTCGTTATTCGTTCGCCTTCGATAAAAACCCTTGTTAATTATTATTTCCGGAAATGGTACGTGGCAATTTTGAACGGGATATGTTATAACAGAAATAATTGAGTTTTTACAGACGCATAAACGTACTGCGATTTTGGTTTAATGATACCTGGTTTCCGATTAATTTATAACTTTGATCTTTGTTATGATTAAGGCATTTTAACGCATAAATTTCATTCAAAATGAAAAATATTTATTTGATTGTGGTTCTCATTGTTGGTGCATTTCTTATGGTTTGTTGCAAAAACAATGATGAAATGATGAAAGATAATGATGGAAATACATATAAAACCATCAAAATTGGAAACCAGGTATGGATGGCAGAAAACATGAATTTTGCCACAGAATCAGGTTCATGGCATTACAATGATAATCCCAAAAATGGGGAATTGTATGGCAGGTTATACACATGGGAAACGGCATGTGAGGTTTGTCCGGACGGCTGGCATTTACCCAGTGTGCAGGAATGGGAACAACTTATCAGTTTTGTTGAGGAAAATGTGGAAAGAAGTGATAGCACACACACAAAGCTTCAGGTGGCTAAAGCCTTGGCTTCAACTAACGGTTGGAATGCAACAGGTGCTATAAAGTCGGTGGCTGAAGAATTGTCTTCTAACAACAAAACCGGGTTTACTGCGCTTCCCGGTGGATACAGATATTACGATGGTAAATATTATAATTGTGGGCAGGTTGGCATTTGGTGGACATCGTCTAAATTTCCCCTTAGCAAAGAGGTGTACAGGAATGTATATTATATCAGCAACCAAAGTACAGGCCGGGATTTCGTTTCAGGCTGGTATGGAGCATCCGTTCGTTGTGTTAAAGATGCTGAAAAAGAATCTGAACAAGACACCAGTCAGGCGTTTACCGGAATCAAAGAAAAACCAATTAAGGCTAAGCCAACAACAGTTGTTAATCGTTCAGGTCATGAACCAGGGTATATAGCATTGCATGAATCAGGAGAATTGAATAAGCGTGGTGAAAAATTATGGAAACGGATGTATAACTGTGATATTTGTCCACGAAACTGTAATGTGAACCGCCTTGAAGGTGAAAGGGGCATGTGTGGCGCCAACAGTAAATTGGAAATTGCTTCCTACGGCGCGCATTTTGGAGAGGAATATGCGTTTGTGGGGAAAGGCGGTACCGGAAGAATATTTTTTACCCATTGTCCCTTGCGCTGTGTATATTGCATAGATGCTAAAGTGAGCCAGGAAGGTTACGGTAAGCAATATACCATTGACGAGCTTGCAGACATTATGCTTTCACTGCAACGTGATGGATGTGAAAATATCACAATGGTTACGCCCACGCATTACATTCCGCATATTTTGCTTGCTCTGGATATTGCTGCAGGAAAGGGGCTGCATCTGCCTTTAATTTACAATACAGGTGGGTATGAAAATGCCGGCGTGTTGAAAAATTACCTCGATGGTGTGGTGGATCTGTATTTAAGCGATTTAAAATTTGGTTGTAACGAGAATGCCGGGAAATACACCGGCGGTGCTGATGATTATGTTGACTCAACTTACAATGCAATCCTTGAAATGCAACGACAGGTGGGAGTAGCTGCCAAAGATTCTGTTACCGGTCTTTGGAAAAGTGGTGTAATCCTTCGCCATCTTGTGATGCCCAATGATGTTTCTTGCAGTAAGGAAATTCTAAAATGGATATCTGAAAACCTGCCTAAAAACACGTATGTAGATATTATGCCAAACTACGAACCCCTGTATAAAGCCAAACATTTCTCCAAAATAAACAGGAGAACAAACAACGATGAATACGAAGAGGTTATGCAGGCTGCTAAATTTTATGGTTTGACCAATGTGCATTGAATTTAAATTGTGTGTCTATGAAGCCGGAAGTCCGGACATCAGACTTCCGGCTTCTGATAATAAAATGTACATTATGGTTTGTCTCAGAACAGGATGTAAACAATAGAAAACCCAACTTGTTGGTTGTTTTAATGATGAAAGATAAAAAAAATAAGGTCTATATTTCCACGGCATTTGATTGTCCGTTGCGGATACTTGATGCCATAAAACTCAGGAATTATTTTACCTTAAATAATTTCAAAATAATTGATTCCCAGAAAAATGCCGATTATTATTTATACATTACCTGCGCAGCCACAATGTCTATGGTTCAGAAAGAGCTTGAAACCATAAAAGAATTACAAAAATCAGGATGCGAACTTATTGTTATGGGGTGTATGCCGGGAGCAAATCAAAAAGAGTTGAATGCTGTTTTTTCAGGCAAAACAGTTTCTACCAAGCACATTGAAACCATTGATACGTATTTCCCGGATTTTAGAATAAAGTTCAATGACGTTCCAGAAGTGCACACGTATGATTTTGGAAATTATGTTTTTCTTGATATGCATCCCAATGCCTCTTTTGTTCAATTGCTGTTTAAACATGGGCTTTCAAATACATTTATAAGGCGGCTTCACCGGCACAGGGATTATAAGCAGTTTGTTAAGGTAAACAGGCAGGCAATCACATCAGAACCATGTTTTTTGAAAATTTGTTCAGGTTGTTCAAACAATTGTTCTTATTGCAACATCAAAGAGGCAGTAGGAAAATTGAAAAGTAAATCCCCTTCTGTTATTCGGGATGAATACGCAAACTTGCTGAAACAAGGATATAGAATTTTTCATTTTGTTGCCGAGGACATCTGTTCTTACGGTTTGGATATGCATGGTTCGTTGCATGAATTACTGAAAAGCTTATCTGTTATTGATACAGGATACCATGTGAGATGGTCATTGGAAGGCGTTCATCCGGCATGGTTAGTGGAACATCAGGATAATATTGTTCCGTTTATCAAATCAAAGAAAATATGGGAAATAACACTATCTGTTGAGCATGGAAGCGATAGAATTCTTAAACTCATGAACCGGCACTACAAAATTATTGATGTAGTAAAAAACCTTGAGGTATTGAGAAAAACCAACCCGGGTATAAAAATCAATGCCATGTTGATTGTGGGTTTTCCTTCTGAGTCAGATGAAGATTTTAATAAAGCACTGGATTTATTAGAAAAAATGCGGTTTGATTGCGTGACTGTTTCAGCGTACTCGGAATTTAAGAAACGACCATCATCAAAAATATTTCCCAAAGTTACTGATGAGGTACTACAGGAAAGGCTTTTGAGAACAAAACAGATTTTGCACAATCTCAAAACACCAATCATTCGAGGTGATGTGTGATACAAAGTTCCCGGGGTTGATTCAGATTTCCATTAAAATTGAGTAATTTTGTATTTACATCTAACGAATGAATTAGAATCAGAATGCATGTATGAAAAATTTAATCAAACTCCACGATAATCTTATCCATTTTAAACAACTTGGTGAAAAATCTTTTTCAGAAGAATATTTGGATGATAATGAGGATGTTATAATTTGGTGTGTGACCCGTAAGTGTAATTTTAAATGTAAATACTGCGGTTTTGCCAGCAACGCGCCGGAGCCCGCATTTGATGTCGATACGATGGTGAAAGGTTTCAACAGGGAAGGAAAAAAATGGCACATTATTGTTACCGGCGGAGAACCCTTGTTAAAACATGATATAATTGATATTTTTGAGAACTTATCTGAAAAACACACTCTGTTTGTAAATACCAATTTGAGCTTAAGTTACCATAAATTAGCGGAATTGGTTGAAAGGGTAAACACCAGTAAAATAGGCATGAATATCGCCGTTCATGTAGAAGAAAGGGAAAAAATTGATAAAGGCTACAAGGATTTTCTTAAAAAAATAGAACTTCTGAAGTCGGCAGGTATTTTGTTTTTTGTTTCGTATGTTTTTTATCCCCCGCTTATTGACAGGGTAAATGAGGATTTTGAGTTTTTTAAATCCAACGGCATTGATAAAATTACTTTGAAACCCTTTTACGGCCCGTACAATGATAAAATGTACCCTGATGCTTATAACGATGTCGAAAAAGCTTACCTTAACAACCATTATTTGCCTGAATATGATTTGGGTGATAACGCCCCTGAAATGAAATTCAGAGGGAATTTGTGTTATGCGGGACAACGGTCTTTTTACATTAATGAGCATGGAATAGCACAACGCTGTGAAAATAGCAATGTAACCCACGGTAATTTTTTCGATGACAGTTTTGACCCTGCTAGCAAGCCGAAAGTATGTAAAGAGAAAGAAAGCTTATGCCCTTATCAGTGCATGCTTTATGCCAGGAAAAAGAAAAACGAGTCGTTGGCAAAGAAAGTATTAAGTAAGCTGCATATTTCATGATTTTGTTTTAAGGATAAAATGCGTAAAAAACATCCATATAACCTGTATATACAATTTTATTCACGCTTTGTTGGGAACACCGGTAAAACGCTTGATACATCAAATCCTGCTGTCAGAAATTACCTGAAAAACAAGCACAAAAACAGGCTTTGTTTTGCCCCGTTTAAAAATTTATTTTTCGGCATCAATGGGGAAGTGTCGAGTTGTTACGCGGAAAGTTTTGTGGTGAATTATGGGAAATATCCTGAAAAATCAATCAGGCAATTGTGGCAAAGCGATACCGCTGATAAAATACGGGCACTGGTTAAAAACAAACTGTTGGCTCCGGCTTGTAATTTGTGTTATACACAAGTGTTGGAAAAAAATTACGATGTGTCTTATGCCAATGTATATGACCAACATAAGGCCAATCCTGATTTTCCGGTTTCAATGGAATTTTACCTTGATAACACATGCAACCTGGAATGCATTATGTGTTCGCCGGAAAATTCTTCATTAATTGCAAAACAACAAAATATCCACGGGCATGATAATCCGTACAATGCCAATTTTGTACGTGAACTGAAACCCTTTATCCCTTACCTGAAACATACCTTCTTTTTTGGTGGTGAACCGTTTTTAATTCCCATTTATTATGACATCTGGCATGAGATTAAAAACATCAATCCGGAATGCCACATTGATATCACTACCAATGGAACCATCCTCAATCAAAAAGTAAAAAATGCACTTCAAGAAGGGAACTTTAACATTAATGTGTCGATAGATTCATTGCAGAAAGAACGGTTTGAGCGTATCCGGAAGCATGCCAATTTTGAAACGGTGATGGATAACTTATATTATTTTCGAGACTACTGTAATACAAATCACACTAATTTTTTTCTGTCTTTTTGTCCCATGCAACAAAATTGGGACGAAATTCCTGACATGCTTAAATTTGCCAATAAGCTAAATGCCGGTTTGGTTTACAACAGGGTATGGAATCCCTCATCATGTGCCATCTGGTCATTGGAGCCAAAAAAATTGCTGGAAATTTATCAATACCTCGATAATTTCTCTTTTTCGGCTGATACCTATATACAGAGATTTAATATCAATGGGTACAATACCCTGAAAGATCAGGTAGATATATGGTATAAAACGGCATTGGAGTTTGAAAGCAATTATCCGGATATTACAGAAAGCATTATTTTTGATTTTATTGATGAAGAACTTAAAGCCTGTCACCGGATGAACAAGAATAACCTGTTGTCAGAAATACACAATGAGAAACATTTATTCACCAAAATACAACTGATTAATTCCGTAATCATAGAAGGCAAATTATCCCGGCAGGAGCGTAAAACATTTTTTCACAACCTGTTAATGCAGAAGTCTTATTTCATCAATGCATTGTATTTTGCTGAAAATGAAAAAAATGTCAAACAGATAATCAATTTTGCTAAAACCTGACAATTTTAACTGAAAACATGCAGGACACTAAATTCACATTGGATATATTTAACAATCCGGAATATGATAATAAAATATTCTGGACCATTTCTGATTTTTGTAATTTCAATTGTCCGTACTGCTACATGGACAAAAGCCCTCCGGCGCAATATATAACAAAAACATATTCCCCTGAATTTATTGCGGAGTGTTTCAATAACACAGGCTTAAATTGGCTGATAATGTTAGCAGGGGGGGAGCCGTTCTTGATGCCTAAGTTTCTGGAATTATCCGGAGAACTGACAAGGAATCACCACTTGCAAATATCCACAAATTTAACCCCTGACTCGGTTTTTAAATTCCCGGATTATGTGTCACCGGAAAAGGTCATGGTTATCAGTGCCTCTCTTCATGTGCCTCAACGCGAAAAAGTGGATCCTGAATTTAAAAAATTCATCGAAAAATGCCTGTTCCTGCAACAAAAAGGGTACCGGATAGTGGTGAACTATGTTACGTGGCCGCCACTGTTACATCGTATTGAGGATGATTTTAACTATTTGAAAAGTAGTGGCATTCAAAACATGACGGCTTTTACGTTTTTAGGAAATTATAATGGGAAGCAATATCCTGAAGCGTACACTGAAGATCAGATACAACTGATTTCGAAATTGGCAATGTACAGGCGGGAAGAGGACATATTGAGATGTAACGCTAAATATAAAGGGATACCATGTGAAGCCGGACATAAATATTTCACAACGGATATTGAGGGAAACATTTACAAATGCCGTTCGGATATGGTAAAGCATGGCAATTTATTTGACGGAAGCTTTAAGCCGGCTTCAAAGGATAGAAAGTGCAGGGCTGATTACTGTATTGATACATATATGGCAGAATATATCCATAATCCAAAGGAGAAAAAGCCATTTAACTGGAGGTCAATTTTTTCCAAAAAGAAATGATGATTTGAGTAAACGCAACGACCTGGGAATCCGGGTAAAATCATTCCTAAAACCACAGGTTCCCAGGCCTTCCCGTTATCACGTCATCTTCCTGAACTTGTCTTTTATTTTGTTTTCGGTGGGGTTGTTGCCAGGTTCAAAGAAAATGATGTTTTTGACATCATCGGGGAGGTATTGTTGATGGACAAAATTGCCGGAAAAATCGTGTGGATATTTGTAGTTTTTGCCGTAATTCAGGTCTTTCATCAGTTTAGCGGGAGCGTTTCTGAGGTGGAGCGGGACGGGGGAAGGCTGGTGATTCCGAACGTAATCCAGGGCTTTATCAATGGCCAGGTATGCAGAGTTGCTTTTGGCGCT
The DNA here is from genome assembly GCA_964527535.1 of uncultured Bacteroidales bacterium. Taxonomy (GTDB): domain Bacteria; phylum Bacteroidota; class Bacteroidia; order Bacteroidales; family ML635J-15; genus JAQIBY01. Next base: position 23,115 of record CAZGPW010000038.1, on the reverse strand, counting down.
TGAGGCAAGGTAAATGGCACATTCCGATAACACTATTCTGGCTTCCGGCATCCCTATTTTATGAATGGCATCAAAACATGCATTGGCGATGTTGAGAGCGTTGGGGTTGGCCAGCCCAATGTCTTCGGCAGCGAGAATGATCAGGCGGCGTGCAATGAATTCCGGTTTTTCACCACCATCGAGCATACGTGCCAGCCAATATACCGCTGCGTCAGGGGCTGATCCCCTAATGGATTTGATGAAAGCGGAAATGATGTCGTAATGCTGTTCCCCGGCTTTATCATAAGTGGTGGTGTTTTCCTGGAGGCGTTTCACCACAAGCTCATCGGTAATTATAAGCGGACGCTCTTCTGTTGTGTTGACCAGCAGTTCGATAATGTTGAGTAATTTGCGTGCATCTCCGCCGGAAAACCGGTACAGGGCTTTTTTTTCTTCTATGTGTATGTCTTGCTCCTTCAATTCCTTATCTTCCTGCAATGCACGTTCTGAGAGTTTATCCAGTGCTTTTTCATCCAAAGGTTTGAGTACATACACCTGGGCCCTGGAAAGGAGGGGAGTTATCACTTCAAATGCCGGGTTTTCTGTGGTGGCGCCAATCAATACCAGCGTGCCGTTTTCGACAGCCGCCAGGAGGGAATCCTGCTGGGATTTGCTGAAGCGGTGTATTTCATCAATAAACAACACGGGTGGTTCAGGGTTAAACATGCGTCCGGATTCCGCTTTTTTGATGGTGTTGCGCACATCTTTTACTCCCGAGCTCACGGCACTCAGTGTATAAAAAGCACGGTCTTTTCCTGTGATCATTCTGGCCAGGCTGGTTTTTCCCGAGCCGGGAGGTCCCCACAGTATCATGGACGGGATTTTACCGGTTTTCATGGCTTTTCTCAATGCCGCTTCATCGCCAGTAAGGTGTTCCTGTCCGTATAATTCATCTAACGCTTTAGGCCTGAGCCGTTCTGCCAAGGGTTGATAACTGTTTTGCATGGTACAAAGTTGCAAAATTTTTCTGAATTGCTGATGGTGAAATTATTCTTTCTGGTTAACTAATGTTTTAAAGGACAGACTCGTCATTGGTTAAAAGAATAGAACACGGATAACGCTGATTTTATGATAAAATAATGGGAATTAATCATTTCGCAGGCTGTAGTCGGAAGGTATTTTATAATGTATGCTCTACTTCTGACTTCGGTCTTTATTTTAGTTATTTATAAATTGCAGCACTACAGAAATTAATATCAGTGTTCCATAGTTTATCCAATGCTGAGTAGTTACAGTTATTATTTCTGTTTGCTCAAATCTTTCAAAAACTCCCTGACATCGTTTATGCTGTCAATTAAATAGCGGGCTTCAGTGTTTATACTACCTACCCTTATGGTGTGGGCGGTTTTGGGAAGCTCCTGAAACATGTATTCATCTGTCCAGTCATCGCCTATGGCCATGATGAAATCATGCGAATTTTCAGCCATGTGGTACAATGCAGCCTGCCCTTTGTTGATGCCACTCGTTTTCAATTCTACGACTTTCTTCCCTTCCATGATTTCCAGGTCGTGGTTGGCGATTAAGCTGGTGATTTCATCTTTGAGTTCAATGCTCCGGTTTTTTCCCAGTTCCGGATCGCTATTGCGGTAATGCCAGGTAAGGGAGTAATCCTTTTCTTCGTACAAACTGCCGGGCGTTCTGTCCACATACCACTGAAAGATGGGTTCGAAAATTTCTTTCCAGTCGTCATTCATTTCCCTGAATTTTTGCCATTTGTTGTTTTTATACAACCAGGCACCATGTTCAGCCGCCAATTTGTATTTCCCGTTCCCAAACCAATTGCCGAGGGTGTTTTTGTCTCTGCCGGAAACAAGTACCACTTCGTTTTTCGGATCAGCGCTGAGGTTGTCCAGCAGGAGGTGTAAATCTTTGTCCGGGCCGGCTTTTTGCGGGTCTTTTTTAAAATGTACCAGTGTCCCGTCATAATCAATGAACAAAATGCGTTTATTTGCTTTTTTATATTTTTTAAAAATCTGATCTTTGGTGGTTTTTATGTTTTTGGGCTTGTAGGTAGCTTTGTGTGCTGTCTGGTCTTTCAGTGCCCTTAAAAAGTCGTTTGCCCATTTATGGACATTATACCGTTTGAGCCTGTTTTTTAAAATAAGATTTCTTTCTACCTGTTCTTCAGCCGGCATGTTAATGGCTTCCACAATGCTGTCGGCAATTTCGTCCATGTTGTTTGGATTGATGATGATTGCTTCGCTCATTTCTTTGGCTGACCCGGCCATTTCCGAAAGGATCAACACCCCTTTGTTATCCGGTTTTGAAGCCAGGTATTCTTTTGCAACCAGGTTCATGCCATCGCGTACCGGTGTGATGAGGGCAATTTCAGAAGCCAGGTACAATTCAATAAGTCTGTCCAGTGGCAAAGCCCTGTAAAAATACCAAATGGGCGTCCAGTTAATGCCACCGTATTGCCCATTGATCCTGCCTACAAGCTCATCCACTTCCTGTTTCATTTTCTGGTATTGAGGCACATTGCTTCGTGTGGGCGTAGCCAGCATCATAAGTGTCACTTTTTCACGGTATTCGGGGTATTTTTCAAGGAAGCGTTCGAAAGCCCATAAGCGGTTTGGTATGCCTTTACTGTAATCCAGCCTGTCAATGGAAATAATGAGTTTACGGTCAGGAGCACTTAAAAAATACCTGTCAATATCACGCTGTATATCGGTTTTGTCTTTAACGGAACGGTTTCGTTTTTCGTTGGCTGCGTTCTCAAAATAATCATAATCAATGCCCATGGGGAACACATCCAGTTTGATCTCACGGGTATCCATTTTTATGGTATTGAAATCGGCGTCATGGCCTAAAATACGGTGTGCGCATGACCTGAAGTGCCTTTCATAATCGTAAGTATGAAAACCCAGCAGATCTGCCCCCAGCATGCCTTCAATCAATTCGTTGCGCCACGGTAACATTCTGAACACTTCGTAGGAAGGAAAAGGAATGTGCAGAAAGAAACCTATCCCCAAGTTGGGAAATTTTTCCCTGAGCATAGCGGGCAACAGCAATAAATGATAATCGTGTACCCAGACGATATCATCTTCAGTGATTTCTTTGGCTAAGGTATCTGCAAAAATTTGGTTGACTTTTTTGTATGATTCCCAGTATTCTGTTTCGTACTCGGTGTATTGCATAAAATAATGGAAAAGCGGCCACAGTGTGCGGTTGCTAAAACCATAATAATAATTGTCAATGTCTTTTTTCTGCAGATACACCGGGGCACATTTGTTTTCACGAAGCAAATTTTCAGTTTCTTCGAGTTTCTTATTGTTTAAGTTGTTAGGGCTATACCGCGGCCATCCAAACCATAAGCTTTCCCTGTCCTGGTGAACAGATTTCATGCCTGTTGCCAGTCCTCCTATCCCAGGGGTAATGTCAACTTTTTCGCCGCTAAAATCAATACTTACCGGTAATCTGTTGGAAACAATAATTATTCTTTGCATAATTGTTAAAATTTTCGATAAAATACATATAATTTTGCAAACAGCCAAATAAAGATTTAATGTATTGTAAGTGTAGAGATGATGGATAATTTGAATTACGGTGTGATAGGGAACTGCCGGACGGCAGCTTTAGTTTCAGAAACCGGAAGTATTGAATGGTTGTGTTTTCCCAAGTTTGACAGCGCATCAATTTTTGCCAAAATCCTGGATAAGGACACTGGAGGGGAATTTACCATTGTCCCAGAGGGCGATTATGAAGTCAAACAACGATATCTGGAACGAACAAACCTGTTAATTACGCATTTTTGCAATGACAAGCATTGTTTTGAAATTGTGGATTTTATGCCCCGGTATTACATGAGCGGGGAAAAAGAGTATTATGCACCACCCGATGTGATCAGGTACATTCGTTTGTTAAAAGGTGAACCAACATTCAGGGTCAATTATAAGCCGGCGTTGGTGTATGCACAAAGCGAGACTAAACATACATTATACCCTGATTTTATCAAATCATATTCCAATTCTGGCGAGTATGATTCAGCCTATTTATACACAAGTTTCAATCAGCGTGATGTGCTCAATGGTAATGTCATCACCTTAAAAAAAGATGAATTTTTTCTGTTATCCTATCATCAAAAATTGCAGGAACAGACCATTCAGCGTACTTACCTGAAAATGGAGCGCACAAAAGTTTACTGGCTGAACTGGTCGGACAGAACCACAGAGTTTCCGCATTATCAGAATGAGATATTGCGGTCTGCGCTTGTACTCAAATTGCTGAGCTACAATCCCAGCGGAGCGATTTTGGCAGCGGTAACCACCTCCTTGCCTGAAACCATTGGTGAAGAGAGAAACTGGGATTACCGCTTTTGCTGGCTCCGGGATGCTTCCATGACCATTAAAATTCTCTCGGCGCTGGGACATTCCAATGTGGCGCACCGTTACATGAATTATATCATTAACCTTGTTCCGGTAAAGGATGAAGCCATTCAGATTATGTATGGCATCAACGGAGAAAAGAAATTAAGCGAAAAAGAACTGGATCATCTTGCCGGATATGAAGGCTCAAAACCTGTCAGAATCGGAAATGCAGCGTATAAGCAAAAGCAGAATGACATTTTTGGTGTGTTGGTGGATGTCATCTATCAGCTTTTTGAAATGTTTGATGTAAACATGTCCAATTCGGAAGAGCTGTGGACCATAACACGCAGCATAATGAAGGTTGTTGCCAAAACATGGCGTGAACCCGACAGGGGTATATGGGAGATCAGGAAGGATAACAAGCATTTCACCTTTTCAAAAGTGTTGTGTTGGGTAGCTGCTGACAGGGGAGTGAAAATTGCAAAAATTATCAACATGCCGGGGTATGTAAAAGAATGGACTGAATTGAAGGAAGATATTAAAACGGATATTTTGCAGTATGCCTGGAATGATAAATTACTGGCGTTTACTCAATCTTATGGTTCTAATGATTTGGATGCATCGAATCTGTTGATGGAGTCGTATGGATTTATTGATGCCAGTGATGAAAAATATAAAGCCACGGTTTACGCTACGCAAAAACATTTGAGTCGAAACGGATTGATGTACAGATACCGCAATGAAGATGATTTCGGAAGGCCAAAGTCTGCTTTTACGATATGTACTTTCTGGCTTATTACGGCTCTTCATCGCATAGGAGAGAGGAAGCAGGCACAAGCCATGTTTGAAGATGTGCTGGACTATTCCAATCATTTGGGTTTATTCAGCGAAGATATGGATTTTGATACCAAGCGCTTGTTGGGTAATTTCCCCCAGGCGTATTCTCATCTGGCCTTGATAGAAACAGCTGCAACCATTGGTAACGGAGGGTGCCTGTCAAAAAAGAAGAATGCATTTTAGTTCATAAAACCTGGTGCTACTGTAAATATTGTGAAGAAATGAGAAGGTCGAATTGCAAAACAAATAGTTTTTAGTGTAAATCTTTTGCGTTAAAGCATTTAAAGTATCGGTTCTACTGCAAATTTAATGGGTAATGGTAATGATTAAATGTCAGGGCTAAAGCCCAATTCATCTTTCACATCCTTACCACCACGAGCTGAAGCTCATGGTTAATAATGGAATAAAAGTTATCACACTAATGCATTCAAAAAAAGCCGATTAACCCCGCATTCATGTCGGGGTTATTAATAAAACAAATACTATTGGGCTTTAGCCCTGACAAGTATTTATGGATTATAGTTGATAAAGTATTCCACTTAATTTGGAGTAGAACCAAAGTATCGCAAAGCGCAGAATTTTGCGAAGAATTCAATTTATTTTACATCATTATTACCAATGCTTTTAAAAAATCGTACTACATTTGCAGTAGAACCTAAACTTAAATCTAAAACTATGATAGCTTTTATTGAATGGAATGTTGACCCTGTAGCCTTTGAGCTGGGAGCAAGGGGCATCAGGTGGTACGGTATTTTGCTGGCCACAGGATTTTTGCTCGGGTATATTTTATACAGCCACATGGTCAAACGTGATGGCCTGAAGCAGGAATTTGTGGATAAACTTGCCATTTATGTTATTATTGGCGTGGTTGTTGGGTTGCGCCTGGGGCATTGTTTGTTTTATAATCCGGATTTTTACCTGAGTAACCCGGTGGAAATATTGAAAATCTGGAAAGGGGGGCTGGCCAGTCATGGTGGAGCTGCCGGCATTTTGATTGCGGTATGGCTGTTTCAGCGTAAGCGAAAAAAAATCAGTTTTCTTTATCTTATTGACCGGTTGGCTGTTATTGCCATGCTTGCCGGGGCATTTGTGCGCATAGGAAACCTTATCAACCATGAAATTGTTGGTATTCAAACGCAGGTACCCTGGGCATTTATATTTGAAAGGATAGATGATAATCCGCGTCATCCCACGCAATTGTATGAATCGATATTTTATTTTTTGTTTTTTGCTGTGATGGTTTTTCTGTATTTCAAAAAAGATTGGGGCAAACGCGAAGGCCTGATCACGGGATTGTTTTTTACAACGGTATTTGCATTCCGGTTTGTGATTGAATTTACCAAGGAAGTACAAATGGAAACCGATGGATGGGATGCTGCACTCCGCATGGGACAGATATTGAGTATCCCGTTTGTGCTTGTTGGCATATGGTTGATGATAAGGGCATATAGAAGAGAAAAGCTGATTTTGCCTTTTGAGTGAGGATACATAAATTTTAGACTCTATTCTAACCTATGTGTCCTACGGTGGTTCAAAAAATCTGGAAGCATATCAGGTTGGAACCACAGTAGGCACATAGGAAACATAGGAATTCACATAGGTTTTACAAAGCATAATGATTTAGATTAACTTCTTTTTTCCAGGGCAATCAATCCCGGCGGAACGTTTTTATTATACGTCTCCGCTCTGCCTCGCCGGACAAGCTTACTCCGCCCGCCTGCCGCTTACCTACTTACGGGTACAGGAATTCCTTTTTGGTTCTGGTTTCTCCGTAGGGGGAGGTGGAAGTTTTGGTTTAGAATTTCAAATGTTTTACTGAGCGCCCCTGGTTAATGAGCTCTTTCATTGAATCGATGCCAATTTTCAAATGGTCTTCTACGTATTTTTCGGTTACTGATTTATCGCTTTTACCGGTCTTGATGCCCGTGGAAATCATGGGTTGATCGGACACAAGCAGAAGTGCCCCTGATGGGATGCCGTTTGCAAAACCGGTGATAAAAATGGTGGCAGTTTCCATGTCAATTGCCATGGCGCGGGTTTTCCGGAGGTATTTTTTAAACCTTTCATCGTATTCCCAGACACGGCGGTTGGTGGTTTGTACTGTGCCTGTCCAGTAATCTCGGTGGTAATCACGGATGGTGGAAGAGAGGGCTCTCTGCAAACTAAAGGCGGGGAGAGCCGGCACTTCGGGTGGTAAATAATCGTCGGAAGTCCCGTCTCCCCTTATGGCTGCAATGGGCAGGATAAGGTCACCAAGCGCGTTTTTCTTTTTTAACCCGCCGCATTTTCCCAGGAAAAGAACGGCTTTAGGGTTAATGGCAGAAAGCAAATCCATAATGGTGGCTGCATTCGGGCTGCCCATGCCAAAATTCAGTATGGTGATGCCTTCGGCTGTGGCACCTGGCATGTTGGTATCTAAACCTGTAACAGGCACTTTAAACCAGTTGGCAAAAAGATCTACATAGTGCTGAAAGTTTGTAAGCAATATATGATTTCCAAAATTAGAAAGGGGGATGCCGGTATAACGTGGCAACCAATTTTTAACAATTTCTTCTTTCGTTTTCATCGCAATTAATTTTTACATTTGTGCAAAGGTAATAAATGGAAAGACTTAATTTACCATATTTTGATTTCAGATTGGAAAATCGTGGTGACAAAACCATGATTTTTGATCCCATCCGCAGGAAGTGGCTTGTATGTACACCTGAGGAATGGGTGCGTCAAAACCTGATGCAATACCTTGTTGTGCATAAAAACGTTCCGCCCGGATTGATTGCCCTGGAGAAAGAAATCAGGGTAAATGATTTACAAAGGCGGTACGATGCCATGGTGCATGATAAAAATGGCAATCCGGTGATGCTTTTGGAGTGCAAAGCCCCTTCGGTTAAGATTAGTCAGCAGGTATTTCAGCAAATTGCGGGATATAACGTGGCGTTTAAAGTACCTTACTTGTTTGTCAGCAACGGATTGAAACATTACGCCTGTCATGTTGATTATAAAGCCGGTGAAATGAGTTTTATAAATGAGTTGCCAGGGTTTGGGGAATGGGACAATCCTACGGCCTGAAAGATGAATTGATCACGGTTGACCGTGGAATCTTAACCCCGGGATTGCTTGCAGTTCCAAAAATTACACGAATATTATTGATAAGATACTATCACCTTGTGTAAAACATGTCAAGAATGATAAATATTCTTGTTTTTATGTAAAAACTTGTTTTTCTTTATCTGCAGAAAATAAACATAAAAACGCATATACAATGAAACGCATTTTAGTATTAGGAGCCGGGCTATCAGCCACCAGTCTGATCGATTACCTGCTCGAACACGCTGAAAAAGAAGACTGGCAACTGCGCATCGGGAACAGGCACCCCGAAAAAACAAAAGGAAAAATTGCCGGACACCCCCGCGGCGAAGCCATCAAGTTTGACGTTCAAAACCATGAGCAAATTGATGAAGAAGTCAAAGGGTGTGATATTGCCGTATCGTTCCTGCCGGCACGTTTTCATGCCCTGATCGCCAAGGCATGTGTAAAGCACGGAAAACACATGGTGACAGCATCCTACGTATCAAAAGAGATGCAGGAACTTGACCAGGCAGCCAAAGACAAAGGCATAGTGATGCTCAACGAGCTGGGTGTTGATCCGGGCATCGACCACATGTCAGCCATGCGCGTGATTGACGATATCCGCAATGAGGGTGGAAAGATGCTGGCATTTTCTTCAAGCACAGGCGGATTGATAGCCCCCGAATACGATGACAACCCGTGGCATTACAAATTCACATGGAACCCGCGCAACGTTGTTCTGGCAGGCCAGGCAACATCATGCTTCCTAAAAAACAACAAATACAAATACATCCCTTACCACCAGTTGTTTACCCGAACAGAAAAAACCGAAGTGCTTGATTTTGGAGAATTTGAAATTTACCCCAACAGGGATTCATTATCATACCGGAAAACATACGGGCTGGAAGACATACCCAGCATTTTCAGAGGCACGTTCCGCCGCCCCGGGTATTGCAAAGCATGGAATGTGTTTGTGCAGCTAGGACTGACAGATGATTCTATTGTTTACGAAGGCGATAAAAACACCTCTTACAGGGAATTTATCAATTCATTCCTGCCTTATGATCCGGAAAAATCCGTAGAGGAGAAACTTTGCTCTATGCTACATCTGGATGCTGATGGGGAAGTAATGCAAAAATTTAAGTGGCTGGGTATTTTCGAAGACACTCCAATCAACATACAAGATGCTACACCTGCACAAATCCTGCAAAAGATTCTTGAGGGCAAACTGGCACTCGGCAGCAACGACAAAGATATGATCGTGATGCAGCACAAGTTTGTGTATGAACAGAACGGCGAGAAAAAAGGCCGTAAATCAAGTTTTGCATACATTGGAAAAGACCAGACAGAAACCGCTATGGCCATCACAGTGGGTATCCCGGCTGCCATTGCCGTTCGCCTGCTTGCCATTGGAGAAATAAAACTCACCGGCGTACATACCCCTGTCATCCCCGAATTGTATAACCCTATTCTTGACGAACTGGAAAAATACAACATTGAATTCATTGAGGAAGACATGGAGGTTTAAAGCACAGTTTACTAAAATTTTTATCAAAAAAAAACGCCCTGAAAACGGGCGTTTTTTTGTTGTGATACCGGTATGTGTTCACTTTGGCAGGCTTGCCGAAGTGAACGCAACCTGGCGTTACAACTCCAACAATATTTCCACAATACGCTCTGCGGTGTGGCCGTCCCAATTTGGGGGAATAGTGCCGGTTTTCCAGTTGCCGGAAAAGAGTTTTTCCATGGCCGGGGCAATGGCTTTGGGATCTGTGCCTATCAACTCGTTGGTGCCCAAGCTGATGGTTTCCGGGCGTTCGGTGTTGTCGCGCAGGGTCATGCAGGGTACATGCATCACGGTGGTTTCCTCGGTGATGCCGCCTGAATCGGTGATCACTGCTTTGGCGTGTTTTACCAGATAGTTGAATTCCAGGTAAGCCATGGGTTCTGCCATGTACAGACGCTGGTGACTGATGCCCAGGTTTTTCATGATTTTGGCCGTGCGTGGATGCACTGGAAAAATCACCGGTAAATTGCGGCTGTTGTTCATGATCTCAGCTATCATCTCCCGCAGCTTGTCTTCTTCGTCCACGTTGGCAGGACGGTGCAGTGTCATGACAATATATTGCTTCTCCGACAATTGTAACTCATCCCAAACGGGTGGTTTTTTGAAATGCGATTCCTGTGCCAACAGGGTGTCTATCATGGTGTTGCCAACCAGAAAAATTTGTTCTTCTTTCACACCAAGGTGCCTGAGGTTTTCATTGGCAAGCCCAGTGGTAGTGAAGAAATAATCCGTGATGGAATCCGTGACAATGCGGTTGATTTCCTCGGGCATGCTGTAATCACCGGAGCGGATGCCACCTTCAATATGCGCCACTTTAGTGCAAAGCTTTTTAGCCGTGATGGAACATGCCATGGTGGAGGTAACATCACCTACCACAATGACTAAATCGCTGGGATGTGACATCAACTCTTTTTCAAAGCGCATCATGATGTTGGCGGTTTGCTCTGCCTGCGTGCCGCCACCTGCGCCCAGATTGACATCCGGTTTGGGAATGGCCAGTTGCTCAAAAAAGGCATCCGACATGTACTTGTCGTAATGCTGCCCGGTGTGAACCAGACGGTACTCAATTGCTGTGCCTGCTGCCTGCTTTTTCTGTATGGCATGGATCAGCGGTGCAATTTTCATGAAATTTGGGCGTGCGCCCGCTATGAGGGTGAGTTTCATAGTTTTTCGTTATTGTTCGATGGTATTTATGTTGATTTCGAGATTGAGCCGGTGACTTCGAGACGATTCGCCAGCCGGCGAATCCCTCAGTCACCTTTCGATTGTATGCGCTTGTTCGATAGTGGTAGGTGGCTGAGGGTTTCTGCCGGTGAGGCAAAAATGTCTCGAAGCCACCGGAACCGGAGAGAGAAAAAGTTATTTATTAAGAAAACTATATTCGAGTTGATGTATTTGTTCATTGAACTTTTGTGAGTTTACTTTTTTGAGTTTCATCAGGTTCTTTAATTTCCATGCTATACCGGGATACCTGCTCCAATCTTCATAAAGCCAATCCGGTTTCCCTTTCGCTACGCTGATAACCATCTGCTGTTGTTGTCCTGTCATATTATCATGAATCAAATCTATAAGTCGTTTGCGCTCGTATTCAAACATTTCATAAGAAAATGCTTCGACGGACATGCCTGCAAATTGATTCATCAGTGCATTTTTCTGGTCCAAATTATTTGGTTCCAGAATTTCAATAAACGGGCGTTTGCTGCTGAAAAGACAAAATAAAAATCCTTTCATAAGTTCCGGTGTTATACTGGTTCTATCCAACAACTTTTTGGTATCAAACAGGTCGCGTGGATGTTGCCTGTCTAATGCTGCTACTATCTTACCTCCAAACAATTGAGATTCAGGAACAATATTCATTTCACAAAAAAGATTGAACTCATTTTGTGCAGCATCGCAAAGGGGGAGTTGTTTTACATTGGCCATTATCCCACGATTGATGGTATTTACTTCAACTTTTACTGTGGAATTATTGTGCCTGCAGAATAATTTCATTTCTTCATAATCAGTAATTCCCGTATTTATCCGGATCCCCGGGATGGTTTTTCTTAGTTTTTCTGAAATTTCTTCCAGCAATAATCGAATGTTTTGTAAATCCGTTTCCCTGTTGTTAAAAGGGATGTATGTCAAATCAATATCCACAGAAAGACGTGGCATATCGTGGTAAAATAAATTGATAGCCGTACCTCCATGCATGGCAAATTCAGAAAACTCATTCAGCACCGGAATAATTCTTAATAACAAATCAACCTGATGTTTGTACTGTGTTTTAATCATACAAGTTGCCCGGGCAAGGTTATTTGGTATCTTGGTTCAAATGTCCCGTTTTTTACAATACTGCGTTTGCCTTTACCAAGGTTTATTCCGGATACATTTAGATGTTTGAACCAGGCATGTGAGGCTTTCTCAGCAAAATAAAGAAACAGCCGTTTGGTTTTTACAGATTTGCATTTTTCAAGCAAGCGTTGAACCTGACGGGGTTGTAAGGTGTTCAGGCTTTCCATGATAAGCCATGCCTCTTCAAGGTTAAAATGATCCGGAGCCATTTCCAGGCATTCCATCATAGCACGAGCCAGGGATGAAACGCTTATTTCGAAATTACCGGTATCATACGTAATTAGCGCTTCTCCGGCTGGAAGGAAGGACGTACGCCGGATTGTGTATTCATTTGACCAGTGGCTGGAAAACCATAATGGCAATTTCAAACCGGGTGTGGTAAAAAGTGTCAATGCCCGGTTTTCCATGGCAATGTAATGGGCATGTCCCTGCAGGTACAAGGCCGAAGGCCCACCGATGTGTATGTTCTTTTTTGCCTGTTTCTGCAATGCATAAAGGCCTCCAAAAATTCCGGCTTCATCTCCGGTACGCTTGTATGCACCTCTGCCCAATGATGTTAACCATCTACTGCAAAGGTACTTTTGCTGAAGGTCATGCGAATATCCTTGTTCTACAAGCCAGGAAGACAACAATACCACACCTGGTGGTATGTTTTGTAACAATTGGTTTAATTTGGATTCAGCTTTCGTACTCATGGTACAAATATAGGCATTATTATAAACTACGGTGAATGTTTTAAAGAATATGTTGATTTTGGGTTGGATGCGGTGACTTCGAGACAATTCGCCTGATGGCGAATCCCTCAGTCACCTTTTCAATTGTAGCCGGTGACTTCGAGACGATCCTCGTTCCTCGGCTCTCCTCAGTCACCTTTCGATTGTATTAACTTTTTCGACAGAGACAGGTGGCTGAGGATCACGACCCAAGTCGTGATGTCTCGAAGCCACCGGATCCGAAGCCACCGTCTTTATAGTCTTACATGCGGGACTTTTTCCCAGTTAATTTTTTCATTGGCTTCCTGGATGTCCATGAAATGAAAATCTTTTGTCCATTTCAGGAATTTGCGTTCGGCCGTTTTTAAGCCAACGTAAGATTTGAATTTCCGGGAAGACGGCAAATCTTTTATCATGGGCTGATCCGGGTCAAAATCGCGGGGATGCAGGTATGACATGACATAATCCTGTTTTCTTGTCCAGCGGTTGATCAGATGGTAGGGAAACAGGCGAAAATAGCCGCCTCCGGAATAAATGACGGGTTTCCCGGCAATGCGTATGTAATTGATGGGCAGTTCTTTCATTTTAATGCCGTTGTACTCAATGACAGACGGGATTGCCTGCCCATAGGAAGGAAAACCACCGTGGCCACGTGGGGCAGGAAATACGGAGCAATCCACTTCTATTCCTGCTGCTGCGAGTTTTTCAAATGCCCATGCTTCCTGTTCACGTATGGAAAAACCCGGGGCACGGTAATATTTTACTTTTTTACCGGAAATATCCTCCAGTGTTTTTAAGGAGCGGTCCAGGTCAGTAGCAAATGCTGATGGTGTTTGCTCGTACACCAGTTGGTGCATGGATGAGTGACAACCAATTTCGTACCCCTTCTCTGTAATGGCTTTTATGATTTTTGGATATTGTTCTGCTATCCAGCCCAGCACAAAAAAGGTAGCTTTGCTGTTTGTTTTTTCCAACATGGCAAAAATACGCTCTATATTTTCCTGCAAGCGGGATTCGTATTGATCCCACTCTGTGCTGGTTTTGGTGCTGGCGTTGTCCAAAATATGAAACCAGTCTTCTATGTCGAATGTTAGGATGTTCATGTGACAGCTTTATTTAGAGTCTGTCTATAAAGTCCGCTGCCTGCGTTACGCTCGTCTGAAAATCCTCATTTACAAAAGTAAACTCCGGTATTTTCAGACTTCGCAAGCCTTGCCAGCGAACTTTCTATCACAGACTCTTTACTGTATTGACGGACACTATTTAATTATTTTCCAATGACCTTTTTTTTCACTGCCGACACGTTCAATTCTTTTATCTTCCTTTAATTTGTCTAAGTCACGCTGAATAGTCCTGCTTGAAACGCCAATGTGTAAGGATAGAGCTTTTGCTGACAATGTGCTATTCTCTTTTAATAGAGTTAAGATTTTTTTACGCCGTTTATCTACGACATTATCTGCGACATTATCTACGACATTATCTACGACATTTTTATTTTCTGCGAAAACTGTCGCTGTAAATCCTCCCGGAATACTTTCAAAGTGTGGCTGTTTCAGGTCATATTCAACAAACATGTTGCGAACACGTTTAATGCCGGTTCCGTATTTTTCAATCCAGCCCATTTCTTTCACTATTTTCGCTATTTGCCGATTACGTGGTGTTGACACATAATTATTTGTCAATAGCTGCTCAATACTAATTGAACCTGGTAAGCCTCCGGGGTTGAAAAACATGATATGATCGTTATTTTCCTGCAAGCGTGATTCGTATTGATCCCACTCTGTGCTGGTTTTGGTGCTGGCGTTGTCCAGAATATGAAACCACTCTTCTATGTCGAATGTTAGGATGTTCATTAATAGAATTTTTTGCCTGCTTTTTTAAATGCTTTTACGTCTTCACGGGTTGGAAAGGAGTAATAGGATTTTTCTTCATCAGGATTTGGTATGAGTTTATAATTGTCCTGATGTATTAATTCAATGGCTTCATTAATTGCATCCATTCCCAGTTTTTTTGATTTTTTTATCAATTCTGCCTGTGTCATCTTATCATGGATGGGCAATTTTTTTTGCACCAAAATCGGGCCGCTGTCAATGCCTTTGTCAACGAAAAAAATTGAAACGCCGGTTTCTTTTTCCTTGTTTTTCAATACCCAAAAAGAAGGCATCAGGCCTCTGTATTTTGGTAAAAGGGCTGTGTGCAAATTTAAACAACCTTTTGGCGCCAGGTTAATTAGTTTTTCTTTGAAAATCTGATTGCCCGCAATGGAAATGAGTAAATCCGGATTATAGCTCTTTATTAATTCCAATGAATCCGGGTGATTTACGCCTTGTTCAAGTTCAACAACGGGTATATTATGTTTTTTCAGTACGTTTTTCACCGATTTTGCCGGGTTTAGCTTGCTAAACACAAATTTAAACCCATAATTGATGAAAAAGCCTGCACCGAAAATGGATGCAGTGCGTTTTGCCTTGTGAATGAAACTCTCTTTTTTACCAAAAGGAGAAACATCAAAAACTACTGTTGACACAACTTGCGAATGGGAAGGTAAATTATTCAATAAATAATTGATGTTTTCTGCCAGGTAAAAAGGATCGGATTGGGTGAGTATGGTGATTTTCATAATCGATTCAATTTTAACTTGATGAAAAACTCTAAATACACATATTGTCTAAAAATGCGTTTGGGTTGCTTCACCAGACGATATGCCCATTCTAAGTTGTTTTTTATCCACCACTGCGGGGCGCGGTGAACATGGCCTGTATAAACATCAAAGCTGCCTCCCAGCCCCTGGTAAACAGCGGTGTGCTGTTGCTGCATTTCTTGCATAAGAAGCTCTTGTTTTGGTGAGCCCATGGCCACAAACACCACATCCGGTTTTTTGGTGGCGATGTCTTTTATGAGTGCTTGCTTTTCTGTATCGGTTTTGATGTAGCCGTTGCGGTAGCCCAAAATATTGATGTCCGGAAATTCGGTTTTTAATTGTGCAACGGTTTTTTCAATCACTGCTTGTTTGCCGCCAACCAGATAAAAGCTGCTTTCCGTGTGCTTGCTTCGGACAATGTCGTGCCACAATTCGCAGCCGGGGATTTTTACCGGGGATTGTATGCCTTTTTTCTTGAGTGCCATTACCGCACCGATGCCATCGGCGTAACCAATGTTCTCATTGATGATCTTGCGGGTAGCCTCATCGGCATGCAGAATTTTTTCTGCGTTCATGGCAATGAGCATTTTCTTTTGCTCAAAAGCGTTGATGATGAGCTCTTCGCGGCTGGTGAAAGGGTAGATGTTTATGTTGTTGACTGATACTGGTTGCATGATTTGTGATATGAGGATAGAACGCGGATGACACGGATTAGACGGATTCTCGCGGATTTTTATCTGTGTTATCCGTTAGATCCGTTTTATCTGTGTTTAAATTTAAATTTTTATCTGTGAATATCCGTAGCATCCGTGTTATCCGTGTTCTATTGTTTTCTATCGTTAGTAAATATTTTCCTCCGAAACTCGGGTTTTTTCCCAAAATTTAGTAATAGCCCTACTTCTATTTCGGTGGCCTTTAAATAGTTTATCAGTTGATTTTCATTTGCTTCGCAGAGGGCTTCGCTGGCTTTGTTTTCAATGATGACGCAATCCTCAACGATGATGTCGGCAAAATAATCGCCAACCTCATATTCATCGTAATACACTTTTACACGGTATTGGCTTTTGCATTCGAAACCCATACGGCGAAGTTCGATTAGCATGGCATTGTGGTAAACTTTTTCAAGAAAGCCGTAACCCAATTGGTTGTAAACCTTGTAAAAGGCTTCAATGATTTTTTTGGTGATGTTTTCGTGTAGCATGGTTATTAAACTTTAGAACGCGGATGACACGGATATTACGGATTCTCACGGGTGTTTTGTTGGAACACGGATGACGCGGATATTACGGATTTGCACGGTTTTGATGAACGCGGATGACGCGGATTAGACGGATTTACGCGGATTTTTATCTGTGAATATCCGTTGCATCCGTTTTATCTGTGTTCAAATTTAAATTTTTATCTGTGAATATCCGTTGCATCCGTGTTATCCGTGTTCCATTTCTCCGTGTTCATGTAATACGACATGGCATAAAACATAAAGGCATTGCTCCAGCGCATGTAGGGTATTTTGGAACTGGTGCATTTTAAAACTTCATATTGCAGTTTCATAAATCTTAATTATTTTCTTTGCTACAGTGTCTGAATCTAATCCTAAATTCAAAATTCTTTCCCGGCCATTGGTTTTGTCATGTTTTTCTGCAAAGTTTAATGCCCGTTCAATTTTAGTAGCAAAATCTTCGGGTGTGAAATCTGCTAAATAATGACCTGGTTCGTTTCCGAAAAGCCACTCTATATCGCCAACATTAGTTGCTACTACAGGACAGTTACATGCCATGGCTTCTTTAATTACATTGGGGCTTCCTTCCCATAAACTCGTAAGGATAACTATATCTGCAGCGTTTAGCCACATTGGAATATTTTCATGCTCAACATTTTCAAAATAATGAATTGCAATGTTGTTATTTATCCGGTCTATAGAATTTTTTGCAAGCGTATAATTTTTTTCCGGCCTTTTAGGGTTTGCAGCAAAAAGAATGTGAATTTTTTCATTGTTCCAGTTTAGTTGTTTTTTACATTGTGCTTTCTCTAAAGGTTTAAATAAATTAGTGTTTACACCGTTGGGAATGATATGGCATTTTGTTTTTCCCAGTTTTTTGCTCATTTCTTCTGACTTTACAATAATCGCTTTCCACGAAAACAATGGCAGGCATTTTAGGATAGCTTTTTTTAATAATCCAGAACCGTTAACATCAGTGCCAAGCAGCGACACAACAACCGGGGTGTTTGTTTTGGCTAAACTAGCGACTATGCCTGAAAAAGAAAAATGGGCGTGAATAATATCAATCGGATTGGCATTGATATAATTCTTTAATTTTGAAACACTTCTTAAATATCCTAAAATTCCTTTTCCTATGATAGGGAAATAGCTGATTTCCATTCCATGTTTCTTTAAAGACTCGCCCTGAGCTTTTATTAATGGTGGGATGCCAAATTTTTCTGTGTTGCCGCCTGTAACAAAAAGGACTTTCATTTATTTTAAATAATTCATAATTGATTCGACATAAACCTCTTCCAGTGAAAAATTGTTTTCTTTTATAATAAATTCATTATCAATATCCTGATAATAACAGTCAGAGCGCCATTGTCCGACTGTTCCAAAATACAGAGATTGGAATTCAAGTAAAAATAATTCATTATTATAAAGCGCAAAGTCAAGGCTGACCATAGGTAAATCTAATGTATCTTTTATTTTTTTTGATAAACTAAAGATACCTTCAGGCACAGGCGATTTTGAACCATACAAGTATTGTGACTGACCACTGCCACTAGCCCGAAAATCATTTTTTCGAACATGCCTTTGAAAGATGTAGTATTTGTTTCCAAAAACCAATACTTTCCAATCATTTGACAAATCAGGTATAAAATTTTGAATGATGAATTTTTTGCGAAATTTTGATTGTTTTTGATAGCCTTTATACTTAAAACTTCTGATGAATTCACGTGTTTCTTCTTTTAAATTGCGGGTAGCGGCAAGCTTTTTAATGACGTTTTTTAGTTCGTTTTTGTTATGAGCAAGCACCACATTTTTGCTCATAGCTCCCTCAGCGCTTTTAATTACAACCGGATAGTCGAAATTTTCTGCATCCTGTATTGCTTCTTCATAACTTCCATAATGCTTTGCGGTTAGGTTTTTAATCTCAGGAAGAGGTGAAAGGTCTCTCAATATTTCCATAAATACTTTGTTGCTGTGTGCTTTTAGGTATTTATATGAAGGTATAAGGACTGCTCCAGCCAATTCAAGACCATAAATGATATCTTCAATAAAGCTTTTGTAATAATACCCGACATCTTCTTGTGAAGAATACAACACAGTTTTTCCCTTCCAATCCTGATTCCTGAAATCAACTTTCGATATTTCAAAAAATTCAGTTTGGTAACCCTGTTTTTTAAAAAGCTCAGATAATAATTTTTTATCCATGCCATCTTTATAGATAGCAGAATTATGTTTTGAACCGAATCTGTTCAGGTAATCGGTAAGCAAATAAATTGTATTCATAATTGGTAACTATCTTTTTAAATATTTTTTTATTGAATCCATGGTAGCATCTTTATGTGCTTCACAACGAATCAAATTCATCATCATTTTATAGTGTTTTTTGTTCATAAACAATTTATGAAGTCTTAATTTTTTTACGGCACTTGTTATGTATTTGGTTTTGAAAAAATGCACTGGGCTAAAAGCATTCAGATATTGTTTTTCTTTTTGGTTTATAAATGCATCCCATTTCTGAAATAATTCTGTTTTGTTATTAATAATATCAGAGATGTTTTTAACTTCTTCTAAAGTTTTTACTTTTTCATTATTCCCGGATAGTTTTGTTTTAAACGTCCTGATTTCTTGTTGTACTGGATGAAGCTTGATTTTTATTTTTTGATTCTGTATTATCTCTAAAGTAACGAACAAACCTTGATACCATACCGGATTGTTGTTGTTACGTGTGAAAATAAAATTACCCAGGCTGTAAGCAATTGGTGCCTCATTATAAATCTCGTAACCACCAATGCAGTGGGTGTGATGTCCTACAATGGCATCGGCACCACTGTCCACATAAAAGCGATACTGCTTTTGCATGCGCGGGCTGGGAATATGGTAATATTCGTGACCGCCGTGAATGATGCAAATTACTTTGTCGTGGGTGGCTTTGGCAGCCTTTATTTGGTTAACGTTATCAATAATATCCATGCGGTTGGCGCCGGGAGTGTCGGGTTCGGCAATTGACCATTCGTTTTCGCAAAAGTTAAGGATAGCGATGCGCAAACCATTTTTTTCGAGTGTGAGGGGTTGAGTAGCTTCGTTTTGATTATTACCTGCCCCTACAGAAGCAATTTTGTTTTGTTTTAGCGATTCAAATGTATCGCAAAGCCCTTTTGCTCCATAATCTAAAATGTGGTTATTAGCTAATGTTACTGCATCCACGTTTAATTGTTTGAGGTAAGGGATTACTGTTTGTTCCGACATTCGAAGGTGCGGACCGGTTTTCAGTATTTTGTTTTTGGGATTATTGGATGTAATGGGGGCTTCGAGGTTAATGATTCGGTAATCGGACTGCTGAAACAATACTACGACTGACTGATCGATAATCTCTTTATTTGTGAATTTGTCGGCAATAAAAAAGTCGCCGGATATTAGTAGATGCATAACTAGTTAATTAGTGTTTTGTAAAGTTTTTCATAATTGTTTATCATAGCTTCAAGAGAAAAGTTTTTACTGATTATTTCATAACCCTTCTGTCCAAATGTTTCTCTTAATGTTTTATTATCAATTAAAGTCTGTAATTTTTCAAAAATATTATCGGTATCAAAAGCATTTACTAAAAACCCGTTTTCATTATGAAGCACAAGCTCTTTAGTACCTCCGGCATTAGTTGCAATAACGGGGAGTTTTGCTGTCATGTATTCCATGATTGCATTTGACAAGCCTTCCGCGTGCCCATTTGTGTTGTTCAGCAAAACCCCAATATCGAAATGGGCTAATATGTTCCTGATATCGGTTCTTTTACCCCAAAAAAAGATGTTTTTATTTAATAATAATCCAGCTTCTTTTTCTACCTTAGACCTTAAAGGGCCCTCCCCAATGCAATGAAATGCTATATCCTTATTATTCGGAATTATTTCTTTTGCAACATCAATGAACGAAACATAATCTTTAAGAGGAAAAAACCTCCCAACCATGACAACATTGATAACGAAATTATTTGTTGTGTTAAAAATTTCATTGTTTTTAGTATAATTACTATTCACTTGTGTGCTTATGCCATTGTAAACTACCCCTGATTTTTCTTTATTTATTACCCCTTCAGCAGCTAAGCCTTGATTTGAATTTGCAATAATAGCATCTGCAAAATAATAAGTAAGCTTTCTGATAAAATTAGTTTTTAGGCTATATTTTATTGTGCCTCCATGTCTTATGGAGCCATTAATTATTTTAACATTATGTGTGAGTTGATATGGTATTATCATTAATTGAGATATTTTATCCCAGGCATGAATTATTTGAGGTGAAAATTTTTTTAATTTTTTATTGAGTTTTATTTGAGTGGAAAGTTTATACCTGTTTTTCTTTGGTACAATGATTAATTCGATTGGCAAATTATTAATTTCAGTATAAAATATATTAGTGTTGAAAATTACTAATTGAATTTTGTGTCTTGTGGCAAGGCTATTTACCAGATAAAACAATTGTCTTTCTTTGCCTCCTGCAGTTAAACTGTCGATTAAGTATGTTATTTTCATATTGTAGATATTTCCTTAGTTTTTCTTGCTTTAAGTTTTAAAAACACAGGAGCCATCCATAAGGCGACAAAAATTGGCGATTCAATAATTCCAAAACCGAAGCCACCATCATTACCACATGTTTTGTTGTAATGTTTAGTTTGCTTTTAATGGTTTCGATATCAGTATGGGCATTAAAGCGGTTCAGCCTTACACCATTATAAATTAAGTGCATTTTTGGATTGTTTTGCAAACCATAAGCTTTAAATCCTGCCATTGAATTGCCGAGAATAACATCGGCGTATTTGTAATTGAAGGCATTGAACATTGCTGACAAAGAAAAATTGGCGTAATCCTTTTTTGCATTGGCTATTAAGTTTGCCAACATGGGCTTTTTCAATAAGCGTTTTGCGGGTATAGCATAAAAAGTTGACATGGTACCCCAGGAATGAATTATGTCGGGATTAAAAGTTTTGGCAATTTTATAAAAACGAAAAAACAGCGAAGGGTCTTTTTTCAGGTATTTCCTTTTAATGATGTCAATTGGTATGTCTAAATCATGAATATAGCTGTAATGGATTTTGTCTTCGGTTAGCACAAGCCGCAATTCGTAATTTGTGTTTTGTTTCAAATAAAAGAGCAGCTCTACCAGTCGGCGTTCTTTGCCACCCGAGCGGAGGGATTCTATGAAGAAGAGGATTTTCATTTATTTTTATGATTGTATGTATTTAAGCAACTTATAATATGCTTGCTGTGTGTCATGATTATCACTAAAATAAGCATCTATATTTATTTGAATTTCATGGTATAAACTTTTATTTTCAATTAATTGTTTTAATGTTCGTTTTAATTCATCTTCATTTTTAGCAAAAACACCAAGTTTTTTTTCTTTAATTAAATCACTTGGGTCAACTGTAGATATAACCGGTATGTTATTGCTCCAGGCTTGTAAAAATGTGTTGGGAAACCCTTCATATTCAGAAGTGCAAACAAATACTTTTGCTTTGGCGAAAAAACTGTTTGTTTCAGCAAATGGTAAACCTCCGATAATTTCAAGATTCCTGATGTTCTTTGCTAAATTTTTTGACTTTTCATACAATGGTTTTTTGTTTGGAAATCCTATCATTACAAATTTGTTGTTGGGGAAATGCCGCGCCAAATTGATAAACCATTCCGGCCGTTTTAGATTTCTGAAGTTTGCAACCCATAAAATATACCCAGATGAAAAATCATTACTTTGTGAATAAAAATTCTTATCCCAGATATTTGAAATTATTATGCTTTGTTTTTTGTAATTAAGCCATAAAGATTCTTTTTGATATTTATTTTGAACCACAAAGTATTTAGTTTTTTTAATCCCTGTCTGGTATAATTGTGTGTTGATTTTGTTCCCCTTTATTTTTTCCTGCCCGGGAATAAAACTTTTGTCATTTGCTGCTAAAAGAACAAGTTTAACGGCAAATATCTTTGATAGTAAAGATATAATACCCAATGTTCTGCCTGAACCTCTATTGATGATTAAATCAGGTTTTATTTTTAGGATAACAAAAAATGCATAAAGAAAATCGGTAATGATTCCGATTTTTTTAAAATTACGAATTTTAAAAAATCTAATGTTTTCAATTACTGTTTTCTTATTTTCAGAAATGCTATAAACTTCCCAATTATTTTCGACAAAGGTTTTTGCCCAAAAAGTCATTTGTACTGCAATACCGCCATTGAATTTTTTTTCTCCGTTTAAAAAGTCATCAAGTCCTTTTGTCCAGATAATTATTTTTTTTTGTTTGCCCATGTTTCTTTTACTAAAGTTTCGGAGGACATTTTTCCGCGTAAATCAATGACTTCATTTTTATAAAGTTGGGTAAAATGCACCTCTTTTTATATTTAATTGCTTTA
>CAZGPW010000037.1:0-7304 GCA_964527535.1 uncultured Bacteroidales bacterium | reverse complement strand
CATGAATGTGTTGATTGTAAGAATAACCGATATTCCTGAAACAAAACGCGGCGACGAAGTGGTGCTCATTGGCAAACAAGAAGGCGCAGAAATTACAGTGGCTTCGTTCAGCGATTTCAGTGACCAGCTCAATTATGAAATGCTTACCCGGTTGCCGGAAGAAATACCGCGCATTATTGAATTGTGATAACAAAATCCAAAACAACCATTACAAAAAATTGGTAATCAATAACGAATTCAAATGGAACAGATATTCACATACCGGTATTAATTGCATTATTTGCTAACGGTTTTACCAAATTTGTTTGATATTTCATAAATTATTAGATTAGCCATAATTTCGTAAGTGGTTTTTTAAATTTTGGATAATAAATTTTGTACATTGCCAACAAGTAAAAATAAAATTGGTTTAAAATTAAAATCTTTTGTATTTTTAAACATTTATTGTCTGTTGTTAACAACACATTAAAATAATTGAATAAAAAAATTAAGTGAAATATCAGGCAACCAGAGGAATTTATCTTCGTCAGTCATTAATAATGTAATAATCTGGGATATGGCATTTTGGCGTTTTGTTGTATAAACATATCATGTTAAATTAATGAATCAGTAATTAAACAACATATTATGATAAAAATAGCAAAGCCACTGATAGTCTTATGGTGTACAATATTATTATCCATACCTGCTACAGTTTATTCACAAAATTGCGGAGGTGGCGGTACTTATGTAAATCAACTGTTAATGTTGCCGGATTTTCAGACTGTAAATGTTAATGCCGGAGAAAGATATACATTTGAAGCCTACGATATGACAACATATATAATATCCTTTTGTCAGGGAGGCGGCACAACAACCATAGATACACAGCTTGAAATTTGCGATGAAAACGGCAATACAGTTTTTGCTTATAATGATGATCATTGTGGCTTTGGTTCAGAAATTACATGGACATCTAATGCTACCGGCACCTATAGCTTTGTGGTACATGAATATAATTGTCAGGATAATGGAACAAATGCCGGAACTGTAGCTTACAAAACTTTAACACCACCCTCAGAACAGGATTGTTTGGGTGCCATCCCATTGTGCTTTGATACTTATAATACAACAACTTCTTACTCAGGGACAGGGCATTATCCCAATGAAATCCCGGAATATGGTGGTGCTATGTCAGATGATAATTGTCCGGATAATTGTTTGCTTGGCGGGGAAGTAAATGATGTATGGTACACATTTACAGTACAAACAAGTGGTACGGTTTCATTTGTTATTTCACCCAATGATCCTTCAGATGATTACGACTGGGCTGTATATGATATAACAACTAATAATTGTTCAGATATCCCTACACAGGCAAATAATATGCAGGTAAGCTGTAATTTTTGTGGAACGGCAGGGGATACAGGCCCTGATGGCAGCAGCACAGAAAGCTGTCAACACGGGAATAGCTGTACAAATTTTAATGATGTCTTAAACGTAGCAGCTGGTGAAACATATGTCATTAATGTCAGTAACTGGAGTGCCACCCAAAGCGGTTATGAAATAACGTTTGGAGGAACTGCTCAGGTCATTGATGATGTCCCACCGGAGCTTGTTGACCTTGTCTATCAGCCTATTTGTGGAGCTTCAAATTTAACTATTCAATTATCTGAGCGCATTTGGTGTCTGGGAACTGAACCTTCAGCATTTAATTTAACAGGGCCGGAGGGCAATTATGTAATCAATGACGTTTGGAGTGAGATTTGTCAGGCAGGGCTGGGATCTTCTTATGGAGATACTTATTATGATGATGTCTGGACATTGGAACTTGATGATTACTTGCAACATACGGGTGATTATACACTTGAATTGATTGCCGGTGGTGTGGAAGATGTGTGTGAGAATAGTTCAATATACAGCACCATTAATTTTCATATTGATGGCGTAGATGCAACAGCAGATGCCTTAAACAGCTTAACTTGTTTTAGCGATACAAATGGAATGGCCATGGTTACTTCAGTTACTGGCGGAACCCCGCCTTATACTTATTTATGGTCAAGCGGAGAAACCACCGAAACAGCAAACGGATTACATGGTGGAACACAACATGTTACGGTTACAGACAGTACAGGTATATGCAGTGATGTGGTGGAGGTAGATATTCCGGCTCCACCACCCATACAAGTTGATGCCGGAGATGATAGAATTGTTTGTCAGGGAGAATCTGTATATATAGGAGGCATCCCAACGGCTTCAGATGGCGTTTTGCCTTATACATACAATTGGTCACCAGGAAACTTGCTGGACGACTCTACTGTTGCTAATCCCATAGCTACTATAACAGGAAACCAGCATTTTGATGTGCTTGTTCAGGATGCTGATGGATGTTATGGCGTAGATACTGTTTATCTTGAAATGAATCCTATGAATATCAATTTTAATATAACAGATGCATCCTGTTATGGAGCTGCTGATGGTGAAGTTTCTGTTGTTGTGAATGGAGGAACACCACCTATCAGTTATGATTGGAGCCATGGGCTTGGTACCTCAGCAACAGTTACAGGTTTACAGGCAAATGTATCATACACTGTAACAGTACAAGATTCAGTAAATTGTTCAGAGGTAGTTGATGTAGAAATTGATCAACCTGATGAAATATTGCTCAATGCAGATGTTACAAATAGTGATTGTGGTTTGGCAAATGGAACAATAGAAATATCTCCTTCCGGAGGAACACCTCCATATTCTTTTGTATGGGAAACATCTGAAAGTACTGAACTAATTACCAACCTTGAACCTGGCTATTACAATATTACACTTACCGATGATCAAGGTTGCGTTTTACATGATTCCGTTTTGGTTATGGGAGAAGGTACCAACGATGTTGTTATTAATGAAATTGATGAAATTTTATGCTATGGCAATACATCTGCTTCACTAGAAGCTGACATGCCGGATGGTTACCCACCATTATCTTTTAATTGGTCGGTAACAGGAGGAAATCAATCGTTCATTACTAATCTGGGAGCAGGTGTTTACTCAGTAAGCATTACAGATGCATATGGCTGTGAAGGTGAAGCTAGTTATGAAGTAACTCAACCACCCATCCTCGGCGTAAATCTTATTGTCACTGATGTACATTGTGCCGATGAACTTGAAGATGGCTCCATAGAAGCACTGGTAAATGGAGGAACTCCTCCCTATTCATATTATTGGTCAACAGGCGATACTACAGCAACAATTACAGACTTAGTGGCTGGAAATTATGCTGTTACTGTTACAGATGCTAATGGTTGTCAAACGCAAAACATGAGTAATCTGCAGGGGCCTGGTGAACCTGTTGAGCTGTTTCTTACCAAAAACAACGTTACTTGTCATGGAGGCTCAGATGGAAATGCTTTTGCAACAGTTTCAGGCGGAACTCCACCTTATCATTTTATTTGGTATGATAATAATGATGCCATTGCTAATGGTGACAGCTTAATGAATATGCCTGCTGGCCGTTATTCAGTTGAAGTGCTTGACCAACATGATTGTAACTATGTGTTAGATTTTACCCTTTCTCAACCAGCTCCAATTAATATTGAAGCCGCTGTTCAGGAAGCTAGTTGCCGTGAATACGATGATGGAGAAGCTGCCGTTTCTGTATCCGGAGGAACAGCACCATATAATTATAAATGGTCAAACGGAGATACAGTCCCTGCGATAAATCAATTACTATCTGGAAATTACTATGTAACCGTTACTGACTATAATGATTGTGTGAAAATCGGAGATGTTTTTGTCCCGGAAAATCCCAGGTTATGTTTGAAAATACCTAATACATTTACACCTAATGGAGATGGTGTAAATGACACCTGGATAATTGAATACATCAATGAATACCCACGTGCCGTTGTGAGGGTATATAACCGTTGGGGACAAAAACTCTATGATTCATTTAATAATGATGAACCATGGGATGGCACATATAATGGCAAAAAATGCCCAGCTGGAGCTTATACATATGTTATCGATCTAAACAATAATATCGAACCTTTTACGGGAGTAGTAACTATCGTCTATTAAAAATTTCCGTTTCCTTTGATCTTCCTTATAACTGATGTAATTATTCTTTCTTTTTAATCTTTCCGTTAAACTGACTGTAATATTCCTGAAAGTTGCTGTATTTATCACTTTTATAAATATCTGTGGCGATGTAATGTAAATAAGGTTCAAGGAGCTGGTTGTTATAATATCCCTGAATAGGAGCTATCAGTTGGTTGTTTTTATTCAAAAATAAAAGCGAAGGAAACCTGATTTTATTATTAAGCACAGCAATAACAAACTGATGGGGATATCCCGGTGCTTTTTGTTCATTAATATAGGTTTGTCCAAACATTGTAATGGTATCTGTTCTGGCTGCATTAAACAACACAGGATGATAATGTTTATTGATGTAATCTGCAATGTGTGGATTTTTTATGTTCACGTTGAGCATAAGGTTGGAAGCAATGGGTTGATATGTATCTGAATAAAATAAGAAAAGTACCTTTTTCCCTTCCTGGGTTTGTTTTGTCAAAGCATCATCCAGATCAAGCCATCTGATGCTTCCACTTGTATCCATACTGATACTCTCTTCTGGACGATAAAGCGTTTTAAATGCTCTGTGAAAAAAATCATAATCACATGACTTATAAATGCGTTCGGAAAAAAAGACGAGTACCGGTTCTATTTTTTTTACATTCAAAAAGCCCGGTACCGGATTTGGTTTCCCATTTTCATCTATGAATATGGTGGTTGGATACGAAACTTTTTTACTGTTTGATAATATGTAAGCAAGTTGATGTGTGGCACGACGCCCCTCTCCTTTGTTAACATAAGTTTTTCCATAATAATTTATGGTATCGGTAGTTTCTGCATCAAATTTTACAGGATAAAAATTTTGACTAATATATGCAGCAATTTCAGGATTACTGAAGGTTTCTTTATCTAATTTCTTGCACCATCCACACCAGTCTGTATATAAATCTACCATAATGGTTTTGGGTTGTTCTTTTTGCTTTTCAATGGCTGTTTCTAAATCCATCCATTGAATTTTTGCTTTTTCCTGATTGTTACTGTTTTGTGCGTAGGTGTAAAAGCTTGACACAAATAACACGGTTACCAAAACATAAAACTTCATGTATATATTTTTAAATTTTCATAAAATAAAAGAAACAATAAAAATGCCAAAAATCATTTACACTAACAAGCATCAGCCTAATTTTTTATTCCCGGAACCTGCTCATTTATGCTTCTTTAAATCAATATTTTCAGCGATTTTCATAGAAATTAACAATTTTAGGATGATGATTTGGGCGCCTGTATCTGCCTGCGCCTCCAAGCTGCACCTCTGCCTGCCAGCATGAAAATGCCTGTGCCACGAGCTTCACTTGTCGCTGTGGCTCAGACCATCATGCTGTGGCAGCCAAAGATACAGGCTTTCCGGCTACGTCAGGGCGCAAAAAGTAACCATTGTTGAACCTTTTTTTATTCCACAAAGAATCCAACAAATTTCACCATGTTTTTCTTTGTATTCTTGGTGTCTTTGTGGGAAACGTTTTAAATATATAGTTCTGCTAAATGATTTCATCCATTTTAAATGATTAATTGTAATTTTTTTTATTTCCCCAAAAACCTGTATCTTTATGCTTCTTTAAATCAAATAAAAATTAAAAAATACGCATTATGACAGAAATTAAAAATTTAAAACCGGAAGCCCTCTGGAAACATTTTTATTCGTTAACACAGATTCCGCGCCCCAGTAAAAAGGAACAGGCTGCAAGCGATTTTACTAAAAAATTTGGTGAAGACCTTGGACTGGAAACCATTGTAGATAAAGTTGGAAACGTTATTATCCGGAAGCCTGCAACCCCCGGAATGGAAGACCGCAAAGGTGTTGTTTTACAAGGACATCTTGACATTGTACCACAGAAAAATTCAGATGTGGACCATGATTTCGAAAATGACCCCATACAAGCCTATGTGGATGGTGAATGGGTGACTGCCAAAGGCACAACTCTTGGGGCAGACAATGGCATTGGTGTAGCAGCAGCCATGGCTGTGCTTGAATCAGATGAACTGAAACATCCCATGGTGGAAGCCCTTTTTACTATGGATGAAGAAACCGGCATGACAGGAGCCAATAACCTGGAAGCTGGCCTGCTTAAAGGTGATATCTTGATAAATATGGATTCCGAAGATGAAGGCGAATTGTATGTCGGATGTGCCGGTGGTGTGGAAACTAACGTATCCATTGATTATGACATGCAACTGGTTCCTGATGGAGCCAAAGCATTTAAAGTACACGTGAAAGGACTTAAAGGCGGGCATTCAGGTCTGGATATTCATCGTGGAAGGGCCAATGCAAACAAACTGATGTTCAGGTTGTTTAAAGAGGCTGTTGATAACACCGGTTTAAAAGCAGCTGAAGTGTCCGGTGGTGATTTGCGTAACGCCATTCCGCGGGAGTGTGTAGCTGTTGTAACGGTAGATAGCGATAAAGCAGAAGAGTTTTTGGCACTCACAAAACGTTTCCTGGCAAGCATACAGGAAGAATATAAAGAGGCAGAAGACAACATTGGCCTGGATGTTGATAATTTTGATGCCCCTAAAAGCGTTTTGAAGGATGATGACCTTAAAAATCTGATAAAAGCCATCCTTGACACACCACACGGCGTGATAAAAATGAGTGAAAGTGTTGAAGGCCTTATTGAAACTTCCAATAACCTGGCCATTGTTGAGCTTAAAAAAGGCAAACTCGCTATCAAATGCCTGACACGCTCTTCAGTGGACGACGAAAAAATGAAAGCTGCCGAAGGCATGAAAAAATTGTGGAAAAATATCGGTGCAGATGTATCTTTCACGGGAGAATACCCCGGTTGGAAACCAAACATGGATTCAGAGATTTTGAAAACCATGGGTAAAGTCTATGAAGACCTTTATGATCATACGCCGGAAATAAAAGCCATACATGCCGGATTGGAATGTGGCATATTGGGCAGTGTATATACAAACTGGGATATGATTTCATTCGGACCAACCATCCGTTACCCGCATTCCCCTGATGAAAAAGTGAACATAGAAACGGTACAAAGATTCTGGAACTGGCTGGTAGCCACACTGGAAAATGTGCCAAAGAAATAAATGATACAATAATATTCCATGAAAAAAAAGGAGCCTCAATGGCTCCTTTTTTGTTGGTTAAAACGGATTTTACTTTAACAAAACGCAGGTATTCAGTGAGATAAGCTGATATTTTTTCGATTTTGTTGCTACAAATGTTTTTCTAAGTCTGTTTT
>CAZGPW010000036.1:0-3094 GCA_964527535.1 uncultured Bacteroidales bacterium | reverse complement strand
AGTTGATGACCGGTCAAATCTGGAAGTGCCGAATATTTTCACCCCCAACGGCGATGGCGTGAACGATTATTTCCAGGTAAAAGCGCAAACGCTGAAAACATTCCATGGTAAAATAGTGAACCGTTGGGGCCGTACCATTTATGAATGGGACAACTATGAAGATGAAGAAGCCGGATGGGACGGCAAACTCAGTGGTGGCAATTATGCAACTCCCGGTGTGTATTATTACATCATTAAAGCCGAAGGCATAGATGGATATGAATACGATCTGCAGGGGCCACTCCACCTCATCAGAAATAAATAAATCATATATAAAACAAAAAAAGGCTGTCTTTTTCTGAGAGACAGCCTTTTTTAATCAATTTTATGAAAAAAACAGTTTGTTAGTGTAATTCAGGCAACGAAACAGATCAAAAAACTGTCTGGTTAATGTAAAGAAAATGAGTGAGGATAAAAAACTTGTTAAAAGATGTCAGCAGAGAGATGGAAAAGCTTTTAATAAGCTTTATGACAGGTACGCTCCTGTCCTGTTTGCGATTTGTATGCGATACGGCACAAATCGCGCAGAGGCTGAAGACATCTTGCAGGAATCATTCCTTACCATATTTAATAAAATTGAAGCGTATAGATTTAAAGGTTCTTTTGAAGGCTGGATGAAACGGATTACGGTAAACACTGCTATTAACCTGTTGAGGTCAAAAAATCATCAATTGCATCGAACAATAAATGATGATTATATTGACGTGAAGTATGAAGGCTCGGATACAATTTCAAAATTATCCGAAGAAGAAATTTTAAAATGCATACAGAATCTTCCAACAGGATACCGGACAGTATTTAATTTGCATGTGGTTGAAGGATACAAACACCGTGAAATTGCGGAATTACTAGGGATAAGCGAAAACACATCCCGCACCCAGTTAGGAAAAGCCAGAACGGCCTTGATAAAAGAAATGGAAAATTTAGGTTATACATTATGAATGCATTTGATAAACATATAAGAGATAAAATGACGAAGATGGAAATCAACCCATCCCGCGAAGTCTCTGAACTGATAAAATCAAATAAGCCCAAGCCCGGAATTAAGCATCTGCTTAATCAATATGGGCATTGGTTTGCTACTGGCATTGCCCTGATTGGTGTTTTGTCTTTTG
This sequence comes from uncultured Bacteroidales bacterium, assembly GCA_964527535.1. Classification (GTDB taxonomy): domain Bacteria; phylum Bacteroidota; class Bacteroidia; order Bacteroidales; family ML635J-15; genus JAQIBY01. The sequence goes on along the minus strand of CAZGPW010000036.1, from coordinate 1,940 downwards.
TCATTTTTACCAATCCGTTTGCCGAAAAAGACATGTCAAACAATAACACGGTTCCTCAATCCCGGGAACAACAATATGATGGCAACACTCAAATAACATCATCAGGAGACGGTAATAAAGCCACTGAAGAAGAAAATCCTAAAGCAGTTAAGACAGGGGATGCTGATAAAAAAGACCTTAGGCAAACCAAGCATAAAGAAATTTATAGCTACAACAGCAACGTCGTGCTTATATCTGACAAAAAAGGAAATTGGTTAAGCAAATCCGAAGCTGAAATTATCACAACAAAACATAATGAATGCGTTGTACATTGTCCGGATTATGGCAAATATAGCATGCTATGGTTTAATGACAGTGGAGATAGCATCTATTATCAAATTGATTATCAGGAAAAACCGCACATATTCACGTCAAAAGACACATCTGTTAATGGACTGAATTGTGAAATTTCCTGTAAAACAAATTATGGAACCTGGCAAGTACCAGATGGAATAGAATTGACAACATTAAATAAAAATACCATTTATGTTTCAGCACAAAGCCACGGCCGTTATGTGGTGATCCGTACAGAAAATGATTCCATTGACAGGTATTCGGATACAATTGCAGTACATTTTCTTGCTACGGATAACATATTCAGGGTGATTTCACGGCCCGACTGTCCGGGAGAGTCTGCTGTAATTATTGTGGATAATGGGTATGTACCCAGATCAGATCAAATGACATGTAAAAAAACGGCAGAAAATGAATACAAGCTAAGCTTTAATCCATCGGCTTCAGAATCTGCAACATGCAGTATAGTGGATGAAAAATCCGGCAATAAAATTGATACCATAAACTTTAGCGTTCCTGAAAAAGTGGAACTTAATTATGAAACACATCCCCAAACATGCAAATCCAACGGTTCTGTTTACCTGATGGAGAATTCTGATGTTACTGGAATTTATCTGGACGGAGAAAAAGTGGATACTGAAAAGCATATATCCCTGGATACTGGAAATTATACATTAATGTGGGAAGATATCAACGGATGCATGTACAACACCGAAATAACAATAAGCCGGGAAGGTATTTTAAAGGCCGGTTTTGAATTGGAAATTTCGCTTGATGGCTTTTCTGCCCGAACAAAGAACACGACAAATTATTCAGATAAAACCAGGTTTGACAACCTGTATTACGAATGGTATGTCAACGGGAAATTACAAAGCACTGCCATGGAACCTGAACTTCAGCTGGATGAGCTTTCCAACAAGGTTAAATTATATGTTACCGATGGTCATCAATGCAGCGATTCAATGATTAAAAGTGACATTGAACCCGATCATTCCCTTATTCGCGTTCCAAACTTTTTTACTCCCAATAACGATGGATACTTTGATGAATTCAAAATACTGATTGATCCACGATTATCCGGATTTAATGCTATAATCACCTCCCGGTCAGGACAAAAGGTTTATAAATGGACAGATCCGTCAGAAGGATGGGATGGCAAAATTTTCGGCAATGAAAACGCCAGCGAAGGCGTGTATTTTTACATCATTCAGGCCTATGATTCAACAGGCAGGGCAATTGAAAAACGCGGAACCTTGCAATTGATCCGTTAAAAAATTACTTTATTCACGTAAACACCATTCCGGGAATGCTTACAATTAATCATGTTGTAAATATTCAGACCCCTTTGGAACGATTTTCCGAAAGGAAGAAGAAACGAAAGGAATATTGTGAGCCAGGGAGATAGCGAGATGGAAACGATAAGGACAAATAATCAGAATATAAAAAAAATGGTTCTACCACGAATTTAATGGGAAAGTTTAAATTAGCAAAAAAAGGTTTTACTGTTATTTTAACGGATTTTACTTTAACAAAACGCAGGTATTCAGTGAGATAAGCTGATATTTTTTCGATTTTGTTGCTACAAATGTTTTTCTAAGTCTGTTTTT
>CAZGPW010000035.1:0-19542 GCA_964527535.1 uncultured Bacteroidales bacterium | reverse complement strand
TTCAATCTCTTAAAAATGTCAATTAAATCAATAATAATATTGAATATTGTAAACTTGCCTGGCGCCAGACAGGTTTGAACGCAACTTGGTATTAGATATCCAGTAACACAAGCTCACGCAACAAGACAAGAATAATCAAAGCCTGGAGGGGAAAATTATTGTTGAGCTTTATATGCTTCAATCCCGGAATCCAGCCAGTCAATAAAATCATTTGGATCAGTTTCAAACCTCATGGGATTTTCAGAGAGGATTGCTTCGGTTTTGGGGTTTATTATGACATAAAAAGGCTGGGAATTGACATCAAAGTCACGGATTTGTCGATCCATGTTCATTTTTCCAATGCTTTTTTTGATTTTTCCGTCATTTTTTGACCTGTACCAAAATTTTTCAGCCAGTTCATGTCGTTCATCCACATACAATTTTGTGATGATGAGTTTGTTGTTGAAATAATTGATCACCCCGGGATCGTTCCATACTTCGGCCTGCATTTTTTTACAATTGCTGCATGAGTGACCGGTAAAATACAACAGCAGCGGTTTTTCCTGTTCAATGGCACATTCTCGAGCCTGTTTGTAATCAAAATACCCCTGAATGCCTTTTGGATATTCCAGAAAATCACTGTACAAAGGCTCATCACACAAACGGGTTTCTATTTCAGTTTCGCCTGGCATACCTGTGCCCGTATTTTTCAGTTCAAAATTTTGTGCTGATTGTGGGGGAAGTACAGCTGATATGGATGTCAGTTTTGCTCCAAATAAGCCGGGAACTAAATACACTGCAAAGCTAAGTGACATAATAGCAAGTATCAAACGGAAAACCCCTATGCTTTTGATTTCCGTATCGTGAGTAAACCTGATTTTTCCCAGGAGGTATATACCCAGCAATGTGAATAAAACAATCCAGATGGCGATGTAAAAGTCACGGCTCAGGATGTTCAGGTTGTAAGACTGGTCAACATTTGACAGGAATTTCATCGAAAATGCCAGTAATATGAATCCAAAAACCACCTTTACTGCATTCATCCATCCTCCAGATTTTGGGAGTTTTTTCAGCCATCCAGGAGATGCTGCTAACACAGTAAAAGGCAGTGCAAAGCCAAAACCAAACCCGGCCATGCCAATGGTGGGCTCAAGCCATGATCCACTGGCAGCACCTTTTACCAACAAGGCTCCTACAATAGGGCCTGTGCATGAAAAACTGACAACTACCAGGGTGAGTGCCATGAAAAATGACGCCAGAATGCCGCCTTTGTCCACTTGTTTATCTGCCTTGTTTGCAAGCCCCGAAGGAAGGACAATTTCAAAAGCGCCGAAAAATGAAATGGCAAAAATGACAAAAAGCACAAAGAAAATGCTGTTGGCTACCCATGATGTACTTAGCGTTGTGGTAAGGTCTGCACCGGCACTTGTCAGCGATACGATAAGCCCGGCAATGGTATATAACAACATGATAGAAACACCGAACACCCCGGCTTTCATTACGGTATTTAATTTGCTACCCGACCCTTGCATGAAAAAACTCACCGTCATGGGGATCATTGGAAAAACACATGGTGTCAACACGCCGGCCAGCCCCCCTCCAATGGCTATGAGAAGAAAACCAAGTAAGCCACTGTTTTTTGAGGTTTCTTTGCTTTTGCCGGATGTTGTGTTTGTCGTTTTGTCCTGAGTAATTACCGTGGTATCCATATCATCGGATGATACTTCATCCGCATTTTCATTTCCCATTGCTGCAGTATCAGGCTTCCCGGTGTCATCAGTTTTTTCTTCTGTGACGTCGGAATCAATATGGGTTTCGGATGTGGGTTCTTGTTCCACATCTACAGATATATTCTCAAAGACCAAAACGCATTGCCCGTCTTCAAAACAAGCCTGCCCGTCAATTATGCCCTTTATGGTAAAATCTTCCTGGCTTAACACCTTAAACTTTTGAGTGTAGGTTGCCTTTTTTTCCTGATATTTGATATCCACCTCAAAAACCTCATCGAAAGATTTTACGGGTTCAGGCGATTCCTGAATATTGCCAACAGGTTTATAAGCTGGGGATGATTCAAAATCAAAAACCAACGGAATGGGCCCTCCTTCGGGCATATTGATGGAATATAAATGCCATTTGTTATCAATGGAGGCCTCCATGATAAGGTTGATGTGATCATCATCCACTTTTTGTGTTGAAAACTCCCATGCAACAGGGTTTTCCTGTTGGGCAAAACTGGTCAAAGGATTCATAAAAAACCCCGCCGCCAGCATTAATAGTAAACTGAACGAAAACAATTTATTCATAGCAAAAATTTTTGATTAGGTGATGTCCTTACAATGAAATTTCTTCTTCTTCTTTATTGAAAAAATGGTAATCAGTTAAATGGTACGCTGTTGATGCAACAACTTTTAACTGAATTTTGTATTTTTTTTGCCATTGTTTTTTCAAAGAGCTGAATCCTTTTTTTCTGTTAATATAAGCTTCTATAAAAGGATGCGTTTTTATCACAACCATTTTATGGTCTTTTTGTTTAGCAATGGCCTGTAATTTATTTTCAATTTCATCAACAATAAGGATACTTGCCTGTATTTTTCCTTTTCCACGGCATGTAGGACATGTTTCTTCGGTTTCGATATCCATTTCCGGTCTTACCCGCTGGCGGGTAATTTGCATGATTCCAAATTTGGTTAGCGGAAGTATTTGATGTTTGGCACGATCTTCTGCCATGATGTTTTTCATTTTTTCAAAAAGTTGCTGGCGGTGATTCTGTTCGGCCATATCAATAAAATCAATGATAATGATGCCTCCCATATCACGCAGCCTGAGTTGCCTGGCAATCTCTTCGGCGGCCGTTAAATTAACCTCCAAAGCATTGTTTTCCTGATCTTTGGTGTGTTTTTTACTTCCACTGTTGACATCAATGACATGCATGGCTTCGGTATGTTCAATGATCAGGTAAGAGCCATCTTTCATCGGTACATTTTTGCCAAACAAGGTTTTAATTTGTTTTTCAATGTTGAAATACTCAAAAATCGGGGTTTTTCCTTTGAACAGTTTTACATTGTTGGCTTTATCGGGGGCAATTTCCTGGATGTATTTTTTTATTTCAAGGAACGTTGCCTCATCGTTGATAATGATTTCCCCGAAATCTTTTGTCAGTACATCCCTTATCATTACTTCAGTACGGTTGATTTCCCCAATAATGATCATGGGGGGTTTTGCCTTTTTGAGTTTTTTCACCCCTTTTTCCCATTTATCAATAAGAAAGCTCAGCTCTTTGTCCAGTTCTGCTACTTTTTTGTTTTGTGCCGCAGTGCGGATGATGACCCCGTAATTTTTTGGTTTTATGCTTTCAATGAGGTGCGTGAGCCTGTTTTTTTCAGACTGGGATGAAATTTTTTGTGATATGGAAATTTTGTTGGAAAAAGGCATCATCACCAAATTACGTCCGGCAATGCTTATTTCGGATGCCAGCCTGGGGCCTTTTTGCGAAATGGGTTCTTTAGCAATCTGCACGATAATGTTTTCGCCGTTATTCAATACATCCGAAATGCTGCCATTTTTGTTTATTTCAGGTTCAAATTTCATCCGGTTCGATGGCCGGTTTTTGGCTTTTGGATTCTGAAGTATCTGGTGAAATTTTTTCAGCGTATTAAAATTCGGCCCCAAATCAAGGTAATGCAGAAAAGCATCTTTATGGTAACCAACATTCACAAAAGCAGCATTTAACCCGGGCATAATTTTGCGGACTTTACCCAGGTAAATATCGCCAACCGAAAACCTGTGGTTGTTGACTTCTTTTTGAAGTTCAATGAGTTTCTTATCGTGCAGCAGGGCAAGACGTATTCCCGTTGGATTTACATCAACAATAAGGTCTTTATGTCCGGAATGTTTATTGCTCACAGTAAAATTTTGCCTAAAAATAACCAAAGCTTTAGAAGATTCCTAAAGCTTTGGTTATTAATATGGAATTAATGATTAGCTTTTCTTATGTCTGTTTTTACGCAAGCGTTTTTTGCGTTTGTGAGTAGATATCTTGTGTCTTTTTCTTTTCTTTCCACTTGGCATAATAAGAATGATTTAATGGGATAAATTAATTGTTTTCTTTCACGTCGTTGACAAAACTTTTTGACGGTTTAAAAGATGGAATTTTGTGAGCGGGAATTGTAATTGTGGTGTTTTTGCTGATGTTACGAGCGGTTTTCTCGGCTCGCTGCTTAATGACAAAACTGCCAAAACCACGGAGGTAAACGTTTTCACCATTTACCATGCCTTTTTTTACACTTTTCATGAATTCTTCAACTGTACGTTGAACGATCACTTTCTCAATTCCTGTGTTTTTTGAAATTTCGTTTACGATGTCTGCTTTAGTCATTGTATTTCTCTTTTTAATGTTTGATTAATAATTGACTTTTAAGGGAATGCAAATATAGCACATTTTTTTAATGTGCAAACTCATTTTTAAAATTATTGTATTTTGATTTACCTTTGCGCCATCATGAAGTTAATTGCAAATATTTTACTTTGTTGGTACGCAGAAAACAAACGTGATCTTCCCTGGCGACAAACGCATGATCCTTACAAAATATGGTTGTCTGAGATTATATTGCAACAAACTCAGATATCGACGGGCTTGCATTACTATAACCGGATACTTAAACGTTATCCTGATGTTGAAAGCCTTGCCAATGCAGACAAGAATGAATTCATGAAATTGTGGCAGGGGCTTGGCTATTACCGGCGAGCTGAAAACATGTTGAAAGCCGGGCAATATGTTGTAAAACATTACCAGGGTAAATTTCCTGCTGACTATTACGCCTTGTTAAAATTGAAAGGTATCGGGGAATACACAGCTGCAGCCATTTCATCCTTTGCATTTGGTATAGCTGTACCTGTTGTGGATGGGAATGTCCGCCGTGTAATTTCACGTTTGTTTGATGTCGCTGAGGTTTATGGAAGTTCTGCTTTTGAAGCAGAAATTAAAAGCGGGGTAAATACCATTTTTGATGATCAACATCCCGCTGAATTCAATCAGGCCATCATGGAACTGGGAGCCTTACGGTGTAAAAAAAGCCCGCTCTGTAACCAATGCCCCTTATTAGAAAAATGCCTTGCCTGTGGTAATAATGTTCAAAAATCAAGGCCTGTAAAACCAAAAATTAAAACCAGAAAAACACGGCATTTTCATTATGTTGTCATGATGCAAAAAAATAATACAGCTATATTGCGACGTGATGATTCAGACATCTGGCGTTCGTTGTATGAATTTCCGATTGTGGAATTGCATGACCGTGCCACTGAAGAAAATATACGAGAGGCGGTGAATCAAAAATACGGAACAAATTTATCATCTTTATTATACATTGAAAGTTTTCCAGCGCACGTACTCTCTCATCAGGAGATTTTTGCCCATGTATATATGGCCTCGGGGGTAAATAGCATACCTGGAAATATGGTAAATATCAGCAAATTAAAAAATTACCCCGTACATCGTTTGATGGATAAGATCATAAACAGCAAGGCTGTAAAATCCATTATTTCCCCCTGCTCTTAATAACAGTTATGATGGTGTATATCAGTATTTTGAAGTCAACAGCCAATGAAATATTCTCAATATAGAGGATGTCATATTTCAGCCGTTCTATCATTTGGTCAACGTTTTCAGCGTAACCGTATTTTACCTGCCCCCATGAAGTAATTCCAGGTTTGACTTTATGTAACATCCTGTAGTGGGGGGCTTTTTCTATAATCTGATCAATAAAATACTGCCTTTCAGGCCTGGGGCCAACCAAAGACATGTTGCCTTTTATAACATTATAAAACTGGGGTAATTCATCCAAACGTGTCTTTCTTAGAAAACGCCCAAAATTTGTTACCCTTTTGTCATCTTTACTGCTCAATGAGGGGCCATGTTTTTCGGCTCCAACGTACATAGATCTAAATTTATATATGTTGAAGGGCTTTTGATTTTTACCAATGCGTTCATGCGTATATATTACAGGCCCTTTTGATGATAATTTTACACCGATGGCAATGAACAGGTAAAGCGGAGACAGTAAAATCAATGCAAAAAAAGATACCACCACATCAAGAAGCCGTTTTGTATGTAATTGCCATGTGGGCATGATGTCTTTCCTGACTTGTATGAGTGGTGTGCCAAGGATGTGATTCATCCTTACTTTCCCGATCAGGATATCATACATATCCGGAATCACCTTAATGGTGAGCGAAGTACCATGCAGGTAATTAATAATTTCCTGGATTTTATCGTGGTCTTTTGATTCAATGGCTATAATGGCCTCTTCTATTTTGTACTTTTGTATCAGTGTATCAATATCGGTTAATTTTCCCAACGCAGGCAGATGATCTTGTAATTGATAATGTTTCTTTTGCCTTATGGGGATAAAACCCAGGATGTTGAGGCCACTATAAGGTTTTTGATACTTTATCTCTTCAAATAATTTTACTGCCCGCTCCGTACTGCCTATCATAATGGCATTGAAATGAAGTTTATGATTGCGGATAAGGTGATTTGTGTTGGTTGTAATCAGAAAACGGGGAATGTATGTGAGGAAAAATTGCAGTCCAAAAAGGACGGCAAAAGACTGATAATAATCTTTGTATGAATTTACCACATCATCCAGAATAAGCACAAAAAAGATGATAAATGTGCCGATAAAAATGGTTACAAAGGTGGTGGAAAATTCTTTTAGACGCGATTTTCGGTAAATGTTTCTGTAATAGCCACTCAATAAATGTAAAAACAACCAGAAAAGTGGAATGAGTATGATGCCAAAAATAAATTGTGTATCAAAAATCAATTCCGGCTGATGATCAAGTATTCGTGTTTCAATTACCAATTTTCTGAATATAAAAAACAGTGTCCACGCACTGGCTGCTGCAAGGTAATCAGCAAGTATGTATTTAATTCTGTGTTGCAAAATATTCATTAATAATGTATCAGTTTAATGTTATCCAAAAAAACTTCACCCAATTCATTGTCCTGAGTTTCTTCTTTGCTTGCACTGAAAAACAGACGGTATTCGATGGCATTGGTTGTTTGTGCAACAATTTCGGTCAAATTTAAATATATCCTGTTCCAATGCTTGGTGGTATCTAAAACAATAACTGAATAACGCACATCAGTAAATACCCCATCGTTATATTCCTTAGCAAAGACACCTGCTGTTAATTTTTCGTTGCATTTATAATCAAATTCAAAGTAAGTCTTTTCAGTTTTTGGCAATTCATACAGGTCAGATGTCCGGCAGTCAAAATTTGGCCTGCTAATGTCCAGTGCTACATAACCATAATTGCCGTGTATGCTGTTGCTGTCTTCCATAATAATAAAACTGGTATCGCTCGCTTCAGTCTTTTCAAATTGTGTGCCAAGGTCTTCAAAGCCTTCGTAAAGGGGGACATTGGCTTCAACATATTCATATACCGGGGTTAGGTGTAAGGTGTCTGCCGGTGGCAACAGGGTGTCTTTATAATAACTGCTCACAAAAGGATATTTTGTGCGAAACATGCTTTGTCCGCTTTCTTTAATGCCTGCTTCAAGGGTGATGGTTTGATTGCCTGATGGTAAAACAGGAACGGTGAAGGGAATCTGGTAGGTTCCCACTAAGGCTCCATCTACATAAACCCATACATCCTGAAAGTTATGAAAACCTGTTACTTCACCCGGTACCGGTTTTACCATCGCAGTATCCACATGAATGTAAGAAGGGATTGGTTCTTCGGGATTGATGATGTCGCAGGAAAATAATAAGCCCAGGAATGTGACTATCACTACATTACGAAACACTACTTTGCCAGGCATACGGAGTTGTATTTTGATAAATAACGCCTGCAAAGAAAACTTATTGTTTGCAATTTAAAAACAATTGGCGGTTAATTTCAATCGTGATTTTATCTCACGTATAACTGCCATGGTTCGGGATGTATTTTCAAGGTTTACCTCAGGATGGCTGATTTTTAAAATGCTTCTTGAAAAAGCTTCAAGTTCATCGGCAACTTCATTGGCATTTTTTACGGGGATATGTTCACAGTTCAGATCATTTTTGCTTTCTCCAAACAGCGTCATGTTGTTTTCTGAACGCTTATTGTACCTTGATGCTTTATGATTTTTGAAATCTATTTCGATGTAATCTTTTGGGTTGTAAAAAACAGCATCCTGTGCTTCTGTGCCTGCAATGGTACTTGCAGTAAGATTGGCAATGCACCCATTGTGAAATTCAATAAAGGCATTGACTACATCCGGTTTTTTTTCATTGGTGCTGATACCAAAAGCTGAAATTTTCCGGATGTTGGAATTTACGACGCTGAGAATATTATCCACATCATGCAGCATGATATCCTGTACCGGATCCAGTATGCAGTTTTCCCTAAAGGTGAGCATGCGCCTTGCTTGTACCATACGTACCTTTGGGTCAATAAACGGACGCGCTGCTAAAAATGCCGGATTGTATCTGTGTCTGAATCCCAGTTGTACGATTACTTCTGCCTCATCACTCAGGTTGATGAGTTCCCTGGTTTGGCTAACGCTGTATTCTCCAGGTTTTCCAATAAAAACGTGTTTTGATCGACGTAAGGCTGAACGCAAGCAATGATAAGAATTAAATCCCGTAGTGGTAATCAATGCATCAACTTCATCAAACATTTCATCGGGATGCGTGAAAATACGGATACCATATTTTTTATGGATATCCAGTACCTTGGCATCGTTGATATCATGTAGCCCTACCAGATGAAAACTGTTTAACTGTTTTAACAGGTCAAGGTATGACTCAATGTGTTCATCTGTTCCCAGTATGCCTGCCTTGATCATAGACCTCAAATTTTTTACTAAAATATAGTGAATTGTTGCATGTTTTTTATAGCGCAACCGCTTTTTATCAACGTGATCTTGTTAACAAACAAGACGTTATATTGCATTTCAAAAGTGTATCATAATTACAGACTAAAAAGAGACTGTCTATAATGTTCGATTTTTGCTTTACCACCTAACGAAACGTATCGGGGTTGGCTTGCCATGATAATTGAAAGCAAGATAATATGGTGTTCCGTTTTGAAAATTGATAAAAAAATTGTATGTTTATGAAAAATATGCCTCTGATAAAAAAACAATACAACATGTTTAAACAATTTTTAGATATCTCTTGTAATAATTTGCGGAAAAAATGTTTGCTCGTCGTTTTATGTGTTTTTTTAGTAAGCTGTAACTCGTACAACCGGTCTGAAATGCAAACGGATAATAATATGAAGCTCAGAAATAAACAGCATAAAGAATCGCAGGATGGCGATAAGCAGTGGAAAGCTAAAGCAAGAAATATGGTGGAAAACCAAATTAAAATCAGGGGAATTCGTGACGAGCGGGTGTTGGAAGCCATGAAAAACACCCCGCGTCATTTGTTTGTTCCCGATGCATATAAGGACAGGGCTTACGTTGATGGCCCACTGCCAATTGGTCACGGGCAAACCATATCACAACCGTATATTGTGGCACTTATGACCTCTGTGCTTGATCTTGATGGAACGGAAAAAGTTCTGGAAATCGGTACCGGATCGGGCTATCAGGCCGCAATTTTATCCCAGCTTGCCAAAGAAGTGTACAGTATCGAAATTGTGAAAAGCCTGGCAACACAAGCGGAACAGTTGCTTAAAGAACAGGGATATGATAACGTTGAGGTGAAGCATGGAAACGGATATAAAGGATGGCCGGACAAAGCAAAATTTGACAGAATTATTATTACCGCAGCTCCTGAAGAAATTCCTCAGGTATTGATAGACCAATTAAAACGGGGTGGTAAAATGGTGGTTCCTGTCGGCACATATCATCAATTGCTTAAATTGATTGAAAAAACAGAATCAGGGAAAATAAAAGAGAAAACAGTAACCGGCGTACGTTTTGTTCCCATGGTGCATCCGGATGAAAAAGAATAAGTTTGCAGTAGAATGCAAATAAAAACCTGACAGGAGGGAACTTGTGGAAAATTTACGATATTAATAGAATATTTTAATACAATTTTGCGTTCTTGTATTAAATATAATTTCTATTATTGCGTTTACAACCAATTTCTGGCTTATCTTAACCTTTAAAACATGCTTTAATTTATTAATTATCAGGAAATATATTGTAATTGATATAATGTTATGGGCAAAAGATTGTTGTTGTGTGTGGTGGGATTATTCGTTGGTGGATTGCTAAGTGCACAAACGATAAAAATCAGTGGCAGTGTTCATGATGCCGGAACAGAAAACGCTTTACCTTATTCCAACGTGATTTTGAAAAACACTGAAGACTCTGTGGTAAACGGCTGCATAAGCGCTGAAGATGGCAGCTTTTCATTGAAGGCAGAATCGTCCGTTGTGAAAAAAATTGAAATCAGTGGGCTCGGGTACCAAAAAAAGACGATCCCCCTTGAGTTACCGGAAAAATCCACCCATGATATGGGTAAAATTCATTTAAAACAAGATTCCAACCTGCTTGATGAAGTGGATGTCGCAGAACAAAATTCCGTGGTGCAAAAATTTGACCGCAAAGTGTATGGCATCAGCGAAAATAAAAAATCAGCAGCCAGGGATATTTACGATGTGTTGCGAACACTTCCCGGGGTGTCGGTAGATGAAGAAAATAACATCCGTTATAAAGGCACGTCGCCGGAAGTCATGGTGGATGACATGCCTGCCGAATATATGTACCCTGACCTTGCCATGATCCCTGTGGACAACGTTGAAAAAATTGAGATTATTGATGCATCAATGCGAAGCGGGGGCGAAGGGAAAGGGGGTATCATCAACATAAAAATGAAAAAACCTCCTAACGATGGCTTCAGTGGTGTGGGTAGCCTGCGAGGTTCTACAGCGAAATTTGATCAACTGAACACTAAAACCGGGTATGCCAATCTGAACTTTAAAACAGGGGATGTCATTTTTTTCAATAACCTGTGGTATTACTCCAGTAACCGGATATATAAATCCCGGACCACGGGCAGTAAACTGGTGGATGGTGTTTTGTACGAAACATCCGGAGATAGTCAAAGCGATTCGGAATACAATTTTTTAAATGAATCACTTGGTGTTCAGTGGAACATTACAGACAAAGCCAAACTTGTCATCAGTAGTGCTATTGGAGGTAATGGTGGAGAATCACGGTCGAACGCTGAAAGTACCATGATGTTGGGTGATGATGTGTATCAGGATTATACAAGAATGTACCAAAGTGAGAACAAACGATATTACAGTAATGTGTCAGCGTATTTTCGCCACGATATAGATACCACATTGCGTGAATTTACAGCTTATGTCAATTATTCCCCGGGTTTATTTGATGATAAGTCGCTTACTGAGAGCAATTATCATTACCGGTATTTGAATAGCCAGTTGGTAAATGATACATTAAACAATTTGACAAAAACAAATTCAAATACCAGCCGGGTGTATTCAGGTATATATTATAATCATCCTGTTTCCGAAAAAACACGTTGGAATGCCCGTTACAGGGGAAGTTTATCTGTTACCAACGATGATGAAACGGAGCATTACGTCAATGGTGTTCCTGTGTTATCGCAATATGCAGGAAAAACGGGTTACAATACAAATCACAGTTTATCTGTACGTTTGGGTACACGGTGGAAAAAATGGCGGTTTGATGGCGGCATTGAACAACGCTACAAAAAATACCATGAAAATTATGATCATTATACGGAAAGCCTTGAAGATACTGCTGTCAGCGTTAGAGCAGATTATTATAATGTATTGCCATCAGGAAATTTAAAATTCACAATCGACAGCATGCAAGACCTGAAAATAAGCTATTCCCGATCTGTGAAGATGCCTTATTCATCCTATTTATCCGGTTTTGTGAGTAAACGTAATCCCTACAGCTGGAGAACAGGAAATCCTGACCTTGATCCTGCGGATTACAACAATGTGTATTTGGGATACGGTTTTAATAAACCATTATGGAATGTATCTGCCGATGTGTTTTTCAGTCAGACAAACAACGAAATATCTTACATAAGTTATCCTATGGACGAAATTATTACCCTGAGCATGCCGGAAAACATTGCTTATCAATCCCGTCTTGGTATTGACTTATCAGCGTATGCTGCCATGTTTAAAGGCAAATGCAGCCTGACGTTTTCTTCTTCTTTTTATCACAGCCATATTGATGCCACAAGCCTTTCAGAAAGCATGGTGGAACAAGGAGTGCCGGTTGAAGAAATCGTAAAAAACAATTATGGATACAATGCTAAAATGCATGCAAGCATAAAAATATTTGCCAACACCAGTGGTTCGGTTAATATCGGTTACAACAGCCGGGAGGTGGAGTTTGACGGTTACGATTATCCGGATGTTGATGCAGGGCTGTCCATAGTTCAACATTTATTTGAACGCAGCCTGATGATTTCTATATCGGGCAGAAATTTACTCGGGAGCGTGATGAAACATGGTGGATACAGCGATTACGCAGGCATTGAAACAGAACGTGAAGTGTATTATTCCCTGTGGGATTATCCGGTGTTTTCTTTTTCCATTCGTTACCGCTTCAGGCAGGGTGACAGGCAAACAGGTCAAATGGGGCAACAAAGTTTAGGAGAATAAGGAATCCGGATGATTGAACAGTAAACAATTCTGATACCAAGTTGCGTTCAACAAATGTTATTGACATTTTAAAAAGCCTGATTATCGGTATAAAATAGGTTTTACCAGTAAGTTAAAAGTATTTTATAAAGCGTTACATGATATCCTTACCTGCAAATGTTAACCAGCCCTTTTCTTAATTCTCCGCTGTCACGAGCGATGTTGATTCTGATGTAAGGTTTATAATCTTCACCAAAGTGTTCGCCGGGAATGACAGCGGTTTTGCAGGTATCATACAATTTTTTGGCAAAATCAATGCCATCCGGAACACCGTCAGGCAATTTAGCCCAGATAAAATAGCCACCGCCGGTTTCAGGTACTTCAAAGCCTGCATTGGACAACATGTCTCTACCCAGTTTGTAATTATTACTTAACTTGTGTTTTGTCTCTTCCACATAGTTTTTTGCCTGAGCACTTTTGCTCATAAACAGGGCAAGGCTTTCCTGCAATACCGAAGGTGATGAAAGTCCTGTATAGTCATGCACATCCGATATCCTGTCATACCTTGTGTGGTGACAAAAAAGATACCCAATCCGCCATCCGGTGATGCTGTATAGTTTGGAAAAACTGTTGACAAAAAACACGTTGGCGTGGAATTTGTCAAAAGGATAATACGCCTCGCCGTTAAAACAAAGTTTATCATATACAGCATCAATGATCACCTCACATCCATATTGCACAGAGAGGTCTGTCAAACTGTCAAATAAGGATTTTCCCAAAACAAACCCGTAAGGATTGCCCGGGCTGTTGACAAAAAACACATCGGGGCGGTAAGATTCAAAAAAGCGTTCCAGCCGGCTTTGCATTTCTGCCGCATCATCACTCATTTCAAGGCTTTGAAACATGTCGCCGTATATCCGGGGAAGATGCAGATACGATTCATACACAGGCGCAAAAGCAGCAGCTTTCAATTTTTTCCCTGGTTCATGAAAGCTCATATACAACAAGTGAATGGCTTCGGTAGCGCCATTGCATACCAGCAAAGAGGTGTTGTCCTTGTTTATTTTACCGGTGTATAAACGATAAATGTGTTCACGGAGTTGACTGTTACCGGGACCGGGAGCATACTGATGTACTTGTTCCGAAGCCGTTTTTTTAAGGATATCAAGTAAATCTGAGGGAGGGGAAAAGCCTGGAATTCCCTGCGCCAGGTTAATGCCGCCATGTGCTTTCACCAGGTTGGAAAAATACGATATCCATGATTGATATAATGCCATGGTATTGTTTTTTTTGCCTACAAAGTTAACAAATTAAACAATATCCTTGAATCCGCAGCTAATGCGTTAACAAAGCTCAGGGATGCTTTTGTTGTTTCTTTCCTTCCCGAAAAGTTTTCAGCAGAAACCAACAACTATATGGACAGCTGACTACAGCATATAGTCCGTTGACAGGAAGTTGGACTTGTTGTTTCTGATGATATCACGTATTACCGCCTTATTTTCATCGGAACCTTTGGCTGCCACAATGCTTCTGATGCTGAAAGAACGCAGTGCGTCAAACACCGACAAGGTACCTTCGGCAGAATCTTTACGTCCGGTAAAGGGAAATGTATCAGGACCGCGCTGACACTGTGAATTGATATTGATCCTGCAAAGCTGATTGACCAATGGCGCTATAAGGTGGGCAATTTTATCACTGTCTGTTCCGAATATGCTTACCTGCTGTCCATATTTAGAGTCGATGATATACTGCAGGGGCTCTTCTATGTCATCAAATTCCGCCACAGGGATTACAGGGCCAAATTGTTCTTCATAATACAGGCGCATTTTATCGTTGACAGGAAACAAAATGGCAGGGGTAAATATTTGTTGTACCACATGGCCTCCTTCTTCTTCATTGACAAGCTTAGCCCCGTGTTTTTGGGCATCTTTAACCAGGCTGGTAAGGTAATCTGTTTTTCCCGGTTCAGGCAAGGGTGTGATTTTTACCCCTTTTTCCCAGGGTTGACCAACTTTCAGGCTGTCCACGGCTTTGGCAAGTCGCTCCAGAAATACCTTCCTGATGTTTTTGTGCACATAGATCATTTTCAATGCGGTACACCGTTGCCCGTTGTATGACAAAGCGCCTGTAACAATTTCAGGAATGCTACTGTCAAGATCAGCATCTTCCATGACAATGGCTGCATTTTTAGCTTCAAGGCCTAAAATAGACCGCATCCTGTGTGGCTTTGGATGTTGCAATTTAATAATATCGGCAATTTTACTGCTTCCTATAAATGCCAGTGAATTTAGTTTACCGCTCTTTACCAATGGGGTAACTACCTCAGGGCCTTCACCGTATATTGTATTGACAACACCCGGAGGAAAACAATCTCTCAGCAGTTCAAGCAAGGGCTGAAATAACAAGACGCCTACTTTGGGGGGCTTAAATATTACCGTATTGCCCATGATTATAGCCGGGATCAAGGTTGCAAATGTTTCATTCAGGGGATAGTTATAAGGCCCCATACACAAGACTACGCCCAAAGGAGTGCGCCTGATCTGGGCAATGATTCCCTCTTCTATTTTTAGCCGGCTGTTTTCCCTGTCAAGGTTTTTGTAAGTATCGATTGTATCCCTGATGTATTTTAAGGTGCGGTCAAATTCTTTTTCAGAATCTTCAAGCGATTTTCCAATCTCCCACATCAGTATTTTTACAACTTCATCACGTTTTTCGGCCATGTTTACCATGAATTTGCCCATGATGTCTGCACGTTCTTCTGCACTCATCACAGGCCATTCTCCACGCCCGTGATCAAATGCTTCCATGGCTGCATCCAGGGCTTCCATTGATTCGTGACCTGTAAGGCAGGGATATGACCCCAGATAATATGGTTTGTCCTCTGATTTACACTGAACAGGAGAATAAACTTCCTGAATTTCACCCTGCCAGCTTTTTAGTTTTCCACCAACAAGCCACTGGTTTTGGATGATTTTCCCGGGTATTACATGTTGAGGAATGTTATGTTTTTCCGGCAATACTATGATTTTCATAATTTAAGATATTTCCAATACATTATTTTACAACAGAAACGGCAAAATTAATAATAAAAATTTATGAGTAACCGATTATTTCCGTTGATTTGCTATTCGATAAGCTGCAAAGATTAGTAAATCCATCCTTGATAATCCGTCATATTTGCGTTGTCTATGTTCCATTTTTATACTATTTATTTTGAACATAGATAGCACAGATATGACAGATTTCCACGGTCAATGTTGGGTAATCTTCCGCTTACTCATTAAAAAATTGGTTCTACTGCAAACTTAGTGGAAAACCAGGAATATCTAAAGGTAAAAAGTTAGGTGTAATGTTGTCGGGAGTCGGAAGTCAGGAGTTATGAATACATCTTCCGACTCCGGTCTTCGGTCTTCCGACTTCAGAATTGAAACTTACCGGTATTACACAATGGGATTAGGTAAGCAGCGGGTTAATCATAACCCATTAAAAATGAAGTAGAACCAAAAAGTTTATGTGAAGGGGTGTAAATTTAATCAAAAAAAATTGCCAGTTAAATATGTAATAATTAATTTTGATAGCTATATTTTAATTTGTGATAACTTAAACATTTATAGGAATACATAGTTTTATACAAAAGCAAGATTAACAAGCTAAAACAAACCGATATGAAAACAAAACTACTGGTTCAACACTTTGCCTGCCTGTTGTGTATGGCATTTATTATTGGATTAACCACCAATCTTTCTGCTCAAAGCCTGGAAGTTGTAATTTTTGATGTAAGTGGTGACGGAGAAATCAGGACGGCACACAACTGCACACCTGCTCCACAAAACTGTAATACCCAGTCTCACAATATAATACCATGGACGCAAGATGGTACACTGTGGGGAGAAACCTACGATTACATAGCCGGCCGTTCCTATTCAAACCACTGTACATCTGATTGTGGTACAACCAGGGCTAATAATTCATCTCACCTGCACATTAAAGGAGATGAAAGTAATTTGATTGAAATGGACTTCCAGCAATGGTCACATGTATATACATTGGTTGAAACAGACTCGTATCGAGCGTCAGCAGTGAATGCTTTCTCCTTTGACACAGGCATTAAAATAATGCCGGGAACAGACCAATCGGAAGGAGATCCTGTGGTCGTCAATTACCAGATTGAGGTTTCAAGCTCCGGCTGGACAGACCATGAAAACATCAATGAAGATTCAATATCAATCAGCAGCACATTGCTTTTTAATTCACAAGACATCACTGAAAACAACTTTATTTTTAACAGCCCCGGGGTTAATGGTCGCGACGGAAAACATATCATCAAGTCAGGCAATATGTTAATGAACTTTGGTGATACCATTGATGTGTTTTTTGAATCACAGGATACTGCCGTTATCAAAAATCCGGGATTCATTTATTCAGGAAGCCAGAAAGACTATGCTACCTGCTATGCCAAAGGCACATTGATCATTGGCTTTGAACCGATACCAGCCCCGCCAGACCCTGAAGACCCGCATATGTATTTTTCATTGGATATAGGTTCTGACAGCGAGATGAGTGACCCGAACCAAGACGGGGATGAATTTTTTGATCCGGGAGATGCTTACCCGTTCTTTGGAACACAAATGACAACGCCAACAAATGGCATTATGGATGATGCGGATTTTTTTGCTTCGGATCCCATCCCCGATCCGGCTATACCGGCAACAGTAGTACCTTGTGGTGACGGAGAGGATATGTATATTCCCGGCGATTTTTTCAACATCAACGGAATGGCATTGATGGAGTCTTCATTGCAGGACATGCCCTATGGCCCCGGCTTATCTCCCATAGATCAGTTTTCAGATGGGTTGGTGCAAACAGCCGATCACCTGTTGGTATCCTATTCCGACAATTATGCAGAGAACTGGTCATACAATTTCTCAGGGTACTATGGCGTTCCTGTTAATTCCGGATCAACCTTTAACAACAATATTTACGGGTCAACAAGCAGTGCGGATGAAGTGTTTTCGGTTATGCTGTCTTCATTATCCGTTCCATCCCCGCCTGTAATTACAGATTCACTGTGGAGTGAAAGTGATATACACATCAACCTGGCACCCAATCCCGATACTTTATTGAATGACGATGATGATGACGTCAATGCCCTGGCTTATAATTTTGATCCGTCACTGAACCACAGGTTTTATTTTACCCCCAGCCACGAAGCTCATCATGGGCTCAACCCGGGCTCTGTATATGAATACATTGCCATCAACGACGTTCAGGAGGTCGTCAATTGTGAGACACACCTTGGCCTTGAAGACAGCCTGGACCTGGATGCCATTGAATTTGGCTGGGTGTATGACAGCATCACTGCGCCTACAGGTTATAAGCTGGCCTTGTTGTTCAGTGTTGCTGCGGATGACTGGACAAGTTCAAACGATGAATCGGGAGGTTTAGACCCATGTCATATTTATTATTCCTTCCTTAATGGTACCTCTGATGTGTTTTCACTCGAACCGCTGGATGAAGATATTGATGCCATTACAGCAACTCGCTTTTCTTATGCAGGTTTTCCACCTGATATCATTGTAGATTTTCCGGTTGACATTAAGGAGCACGATTCACAAAGCCACATTAAGTTATATCCAAATCCGGCCAACGACCACATCAGGATTGAAGGAAAAAACTTGAAAAACATCCAGCTTTTTACCGCCGAAGGAAGGCATATATTCAGCAAGGCCATTGATAACAATGCAACCATTATTGCCTTGGATCATTTGAAAGCAGGGCTCTACTTTATTCACATTCACACAGGAAACTCAGTAGTAACAAAAAAGATCATTAAAAAATAGTGTCATGTTCAGCCTAATCTGACGACCCAGGTTTTGTTTTTTTTCGTTTTACTGCATTTATCAATGTTATTGACATTAGATTTCAGATGCTATACTTAATTGATAAATACTGTAGGGCTAAAGCCCATTCCATCTATCATATTTTTATCACCCCGACCTGAGGGACGGGGGTTAAGCGTGTGTTTAACTAAAGCCGATTAACCCCGAGCTGAATGTCAGGGGTAGGCGGTTGCTCAAGAGTCTTTACCGAATAAAAAGGCCGAAGATCATTCAACCCACTTCGGGGTTGGTGGTCTCACGTTCTAGAGCCGATTAACCAAGGCCTTTATGTCGGGGTTTTAAGGCGAAATATAAAAAAGAAAGGGCTTTAGCCCTGATATGCTTTTATGATTTTTTCGATAACGGTTTTAAGAATGCTGGTTCTGCCACGAATTTAATGGAAAAGTTTACATTAACACTCCTGAAAGTTGCATTTACTAATTGAATTTAAGCTTCCCTGCTTAACCTATATTTTTATGCAATACAAAAAAATTGGTTAAGACTTAATTCTGATAAAGTTTTAAACTTTCCTTTACTATCTCCGAATTTGTTAATAATTTTGGCCTGATTTTAGGGTTTGCTAAATTTTAGATAAGCTTACTTTATTTTAACCGGAATACTAAGATTCTCTTAATTCCGGAAATTTGACACAAAAACAGCAGATATAAGTGTTACATGTGATATGCGACAAGCAATGAAATCAAAATTATTACTAAAGATTATTGTGATAGCAGTAGGATTATTTTTCAATCTATCTGCATCGTTCGGACAATATGGAACCTTCAATGCAGAGGAACGCGGAATAAAGGATTATTCACACTATGATGATTATCTGGAATTAATCAAACAATACAACGAAGGAACAGATTATGCCTTAATAATTAAACATTTAGACAGTATTGCCGGCCTTAATTTAAAAGCTTCTGATTATCCGCAGTTTCTTTTTTTCAAAAATGAAGCAGCAAATTTTTACCGTCACCAGGGGAAGTTTATTAAATCGGATTTTACTTTAACAAAACGCAGGTATTCAGTGAGATAAGCTGATATTTTTTCGATTTTGTTGCTACAAATGTTTTTCTAAGTCTGTTTTTTTCAT
>CAZGPW010000034.1:0-11636 GCA_964527535.1 uncultured Bacteroidales bacterium | reverse complement strand
ATTGTTGATAAAAATTATGGATTAGTTGCTACATTTGTTAAAAAATATGAAGCTTATGGTTGATAGCCAGGAGGTTGTGTAAGTAAAATCCGTTAAAATAACAGTAGAACCGAAAAAATAAACGTTCATCAGTAAAAATTATACTGTCAAGGCTAAAGCCCATTCCATCTTTCATATTCTTATCATCCCGACCTGAAGGATGGGGATTAAGCGTGTGCTTAACTAAAGCCGATTAACCCCGGCATTTATGTCGGGGTTTTGAGGCGAAATATAAAATAGAAAGGGCTTTAGCCCTGATATCCTTTTATGAATTCTGAGGTATGTTCATCTTTTGACTGTAAGGCGAAGCTAAAAGTTGCTTTTGAAATGCAATTGGTAAGATATTCCACATAATTTGCAGTAGAACCAATTTATCAAACCACAGAAATATTTTTTAATAATTTTTCACATAGATAATAGTTTAAATTTTTGTATCTTTTGCCACATGAAAAAATGCATTGTCCTGATACCGTTGTTGTTGTGTTTTTCCCTTGCATCGCATTCTCAACATTTCAGAGCCAAAAAAGGCCTGACCGGTTTGACGGAGCAAAAAGAAACACGCTCTGCAGACAACAGGATGTTATACACGGTGTTGGATGAACAACGTGGCTTTGACACGTTGCCGCAAGAAACCGGTTTTCTGACCTGGCTGACACAAAAACCAGCCTTGCATTCTGTTTCTGAGGAACACAATGTTGTTCTGAATCCCGTTTTTAACTTCCAGTATTGGAAATCAAAAAATAAGGCCGGGTACATCAACAGCAGGGGAGCTGAAATCCGTGGTCATTTTCACAACCGCATATTTTTCCACACCAGTTTTTATGAGAACCAGGGGCGATTTCAGGATTACCTGAATGATTATGCAGGGACTTACGGTGTGTTACCAGGGTATGCGCGCATGAAACCATATAATGAAAACGATTGGGATTATGCTGCTGCGTTTGGCAGCGTTCAGTTCAATGCATTTGAACAGCTTTCGTTCAGGTTGGGGCATGACAAATTGTTTATCGGGGAAGGCCATCGCAGTTTGTTTTTATCGGATGCAGCGTTTCAGCATTTGTTTTTTCAAACCAGCATTGACGTGGGGAAATTCAGGTTTACCAACATTACATTACAATGGCTAAACCCCAATTTTAATAATGTGATGCAATGGGAAACCGAACAAAGCCTTGAAGGTAACTACCAGCGAAAAATCAACAGCATCAACATGGTGGAATGGCAAATAAGCCCTGAGTTCAGGCTGGGATTTGTTGAAGCAATATTGTTTAAGCCTGAAACCGGATTTAACCTCAACATGGTCAACCCGTGGTTGTTTTTCCGTGCTTCCATGGTCAGGCAGAATTCCGGCAATAACATTTTAATGGGGCTGGATGCGTTGTATGCGTTCGATAATACCGATGTTTATGCACAGCTTATGATTGATGATGTACAATCCACCAACCTGGGAATATCCAATCCGTACAATCGCTTTGGATGGCAAATAGGAGCAATGTATTACAATGTTTTCGGTGTTCAGAACCTGCATGTGCGTACAGAACACAATTATATCCGTGCGATGAGTTATGCTGAATCTGTACCTGAGATTTCATGGACGCATTACAACCAAAACGCTGCTCATCCGGCCGGAAACAACCTGATGGAATTCATTACCATGGTTCAGTACCGTTGGCGTAATGTGCCTGTTAGTTGTCAGTTGAACTACATGGAATACGGAGGTGAACATAACCAACCGGTGGCACCGGCAGATTTCAATTACCCCGGGGCTTTTATTGCAGGAGATGCAAAGCGTTTTGTGTTTGCCGATGTGGAAGCAGGGTATATCATCAATCCGGCATGGCACTGGATTGCCTATGCAGGGGTTAGTTCCCGGCACGATGGCAGTGATGAAACCTTATGGGTACGCATTGGCACACGAACAAATATTCACCGTTTAATAAGGGATTTTTGATGAAAACAGTTTTCCGCCATACCGTTGTACTCAATCTGTTGTTGTTTCTTATAATGCCAGGGTTTTCGCAGGATTGGCTGCATCCCGGCATGACAGAAAGCAACCGCTTGTTGCTTGAACAAAGAAAACTTCAAAACCCGTTAAGCGAACACAGTTCGGTAAATCTGTACGCAATGTCCCCTTACGATAGCCTGGCATCGAAATTTTCCCAACTGCAAATTGCAAATGACGACTTTTACTTCAGTTTTTATCCCTCTTTTTACCTGAGTGCAGGCTTGCTGAGGAATAAAAATTTTGTCAGCAACAACAGCCTGGGATTCAATGCTGATGTAGCATACAATAATTCAGGACACACCCTTGCCATGCATGCCGGAATGGAATTGTTTGCCGGGGTTCAGCCATATTACCTGCGTTTGCTGATGCAAAAACGCCACCTGGTGCCCGGGTACTTATCTTTTAAAAGCATAAACAGGCACTGGAATCTTGCGTATATGCCTGATGTATATTTGCATTACCAAAGCCCTTGGATAATAAACCTTGAGGCCGGTGTGGGAAAACAATTTATTGGTGATGGATACCGGTCACTGTTTGTATCTCGTAACAGCTCGCCTTATCCTTATGCCAGAATGGGTGCTGAATTCAAAAACATCCATTATCAAATGAACTGGTTGTGGTTGAACAATTCAGATTTGCAAAATTACAATCCGCTGGAAAACAAGTTTGCCCTGATGCATTATCTGAGCTGGAATATCCACCCCCGTGTGTCGCTTGGTTTATTTGAAAGCATTGTATGGACAGGCAAAAACCGATTAGGGTATGAATGGCAATATGTGAACCCGTTTATCTTTTTCAGGCCGGTGGAATATTCCATAGGCAGTGGGGACAATGCCTTGCTGGGGGTGAATCTGCGTATTAAGCTAGTCAGAAACTTGTTTTTTTACGGGCAGTTTTTGATTGATGATTTAAAAGTTGGTGAGCTGGTCAATGACATCAGGCACCGCCTACATCCTGATGATGATAGCTTTGATTACGGCTGGTTTGGGAACAAATATGCAGGGCAGGCCGGCCTGAAATACCATGATGCTTTTGGCCTTGATGGCCTTTATTTGCAAGTAGAAATGAATGCGGTCAGGCCATTTGTGTATGCACACCACAATGTTTCACAGGCATATACACATGCATATCAGGCACTGGCTCATCCGCTGGGTTCAAATTTCACTGAAATTTTGGGGCGTATTGGCTATCGCTACCATCAGTACCGTGTGGATTTGCTGGGTGTGTATGCAAAATCCGGCCTGAGCAATGATAACAATAACCAGGGTGAAAATATATTTTATCCGGTCAGCGACGGGCCAAATCCTTACTATATTCCGGCACATACTTATGGCAACGAAATTCTCCAGGGAAATCCTGTTGATTTGTTGTATCTTAAAGCTGATTTTTGCTGGGTTGTCACCTCCCATGGGGATCTTGAAATATTCCTTTCAGGTTTTTACAGAAAAGGCTGGTGGGAATGTGTGGATAACATCGTAGATTACGGTGTGCTGGTAGGCGCAAGAACACATCCTTCTTTGTTGAGTGAAATGTTTTAGCCTGTTTTTTTAATATTTTTGCAGTGAAGCCTTTCTTCTGCTACCTCGCCGGTAAAAGTAAAAAACCGTGATGGCAGAAAACACAACAATGGAAATGTAAAGCCACGTGCTTTCACTGCTGGTACCAAATTCATCCGGATCGGGTACCGACTTTGTGTTTTTGAAATATACGTAATACCACACCGTGGCGAGGGCATTGTTCACAAAGTGCGCCAGAATGGGCACCCATAAATTTCCTGTCCAGTACAACAGGTATCCGAAAAGCACGCCCAGGAACATGCGTGGAAGAAAACCAAAAAACTGAAAATGCACAAAACTGAAAAGGAATCCGGTAACGATAATAGCAACATGCGCATTTTTTGTCCAGTCGCGCAGGGTACGTTGGATGATGCCCCTGAAAAGAAATTCTTCACTAAGGGCAGGAATCAGGGCAATCACAATAATGTTAATGATTAACCCGGAGGCATTGTCAGCAGCAAGCAGGAGTTCCTGCATGTGTTGCGCTGATTCTTCCATGGTGACAATAATCTTTTCCAGCTTGTCAAGGGCTTCCGGTAAATTCAGGTCAGCGTTCCATTTGGCCATCAGATTGATAAGCGGAATGCCTGAAGCCATCAAAATAATCACAAAAATGCTGTCCCTGTAATGCATTCTTTTTTTGATGCGTAAATGATGTGTTGGATCCGGATGTGCGATAAAGGCCACAGCGTATGCAGGAATTAAAAAAGTAAAAATGGCAGTTATTCCCTGGATGGCTTTAAGGATATTTACATTTATGCTTTCGGGGCAATACAAGGGGTTAATGATGTCTGATGGAGTACTCAGCAACAAAATAATGCCTGAAAATATCTGGGAAAAAAACAAACCAATGAACACGAGGGTAAATACAATCATGAGCCTTATCCCTGCATGCAGGTTTGTGTATGTGTTTCTCAGACGCATGGCGTTAAAACTTTTAGTTCATGTTTGCTGAATGACTCCCGGTAAATGGATTTTCCGGTAATTTCCGGAGCTCTTACTCCATCTTTGAACAGATGATTGCCCGTAAATACCCTGGCCTCATCCCAAAGCCCTTTAGAAATAAATGAATGCAACAATTTTGTGCCGCCTTCAACAACAAGGGATTGTATGTTTTGTTTGTACAAATGACCCAGTATCTCATCAAGATTGTCAAAACGGTTTTGAATCCTGATGTATTTCACGTTGGATTTTTGAGGAGGCTTTAATTTCCCTGTAAAAATCAAAGTATCTGCTGAATTATCCAGAATGTTCATGTCATCAGTAAAAACATCACCATAATCAATGCTTACACGAAGGGGGTTACGGCCTGTCCATTCCCTGGCTGTCAGCTGGGGATTGTCCATAATGGCTGTATGGGTGCCAACCATGAAAGCATCTTCTTCGGTGCGCCATTTGTGGACAAGCGCCTTGCCGTACTTGTTTGTAATCCAGGTGGGACGCGAAGTCTTGTGCTTACTGCGGTTTACATCAATAAACCCATCTTTTGTTTCCGCCCACTTCAGTATGATGTAAGGCCTGTGTTTTGTAAAAAATGTCACAAAACGCCTGTTCAACCATAAAGCTTCTTGTTCAAGCACCCCGGTTGTGACATCAACGCCATGTTTTTGAAGTTTTTCAATGCCTTTCCCGCATGTTTTGGGGTTAGGGTCTGTCATGGCAATGACTACCCTGGGAATGCCTGATTCAAGGATAAGATCAGTGCATGGCGGTGTCCGACCGTAATGCACACAGGGCTCAAGGTTGATGTAAATGGTTGATTTTGTCAGCAAGGATTTATCTTTAACCGATGCTATGGCGTTGACTTCGGCATGAGCTTCCCCGATTTTGTGGTGGTAAGCTTCACCGATGATGTGACCCTCATATACAATCACAGAACCAACCACCGGGTTGTGGCTTACACGTCCTGTCCCGAGTGTTGCCAGCTCCAGGCATCTTTTCATGTATTTAATATCCTGATCCATAACTACGGTATCATAAACAAAAATAGTAAACTTATTTATTCAAATTTACAATATACCGTGATTTAACCTGAAATTAAGAAATGGGGGTTTATGTTTCGTGAAATTAAAACAAAACTAATTGGTATTTGGTATAACTGGACAAATATCAGCCCTGAATATCCATCACCACACTTCCCGGGCAGTGGTCAGAATGGTAAACATCACTGTGGATGCGGGCATTTTTCATGTTGCCGGCCAGATTTTCACTTACCATGTGGTAATCAATCCGCCAGCCGAGGTTTTTAGCCCTGGCATTGGCACGGTATGACCACCATGAGTATTGTTCCGGCCGCTGGTCAAAAGCGCGAAAACTATCTACAAAGCCGCTGTTTAAGAAATTGCTTACCCACTGCCGTTCTTCCGGCAAAAATCCGGATACGTTCTTTTTATTTTCAGGTTTGCTGATGTCAATGGGTTTGTGGCAAATGTTAAAATCCCCGGAGAGAATGATGTTAGGGCGTTGCTTTTTGAGCTCGTCAATGTAATGCTGCACCGCATCCAGGTAAGCGTATTTCACATCCTGCCTTACTGTACCGGTTGTTCCGGACGGAAAATACGAATTTATCACCGAAATACCTCCGAAATCGGTACGCAGAAAACGGCCTTCGGCATCAAAGTTTTTATTCCCGATGCCGGCAATCACTTTATCCGGTTCCTGCCTGCAGATGGTCATTACACCACTGTATCCTTTTTTTTGGGCAGAATGCACAAACACGTGGTATCCCAGTTCTTTGAAGAAAAAAACATCAATGTCTTCCGGCTGTGCTTTTGTTTCCTGAATCATGAGGATATCTGGCTTTACTGCTGTAAACCAGTCTTTCAGTCCTTTTCTAATGGCGGCACGAATACCGTTGACGTTGTAAGTATAAATGGATTGATCCATGGGTTAATGTTTAGCAGTTTTAAAAATGAATTTTATTACATGGCGGAAATCAGTAAATCAATGTCCCTTGAATTCATATCATGCATATCACCTATCAGTTTTTTGGTCAAAATGCCGTTATAGGCATACACACCATTTCTGTATCCGTTGTAATTTTTCAAAAAGTGCAGTACCGACCCGCTTTCACCAAGTTCAAGCAACACCGGTGCCAGGATGTTGCTCATGGCATAACTGGCCGTACGTGCTACCCTTGCTGCGATGTTGGGAACGCAATAGTGCACAACGCCATGCTTTGTATATACAGGATTATTGTGGTTTGTCATATGGCTTGTTTCCACACATCCTCCCTGATCAATGCTGATGTCCACAATCACAGATTTTTTTTTCATTTTTTTCACCATGTCTTCGGTAACAATGTACATGGGAGCATCATCCATCATGCGCACTGCTCCGATCATCACGTCGGCAGAACGCATTACACGCTCCAGCACCTGTGGTTGTAGCACAGAGGTAAAAACAGGACGGTTCAGTGTATTCAGCAGACGTGTAAGACGATGTACGGATTTATCGAACACCCTGACCTGGGCACCCATTCCCTGGGCAGTACGTGCTGCATTTTCACCTGCCGTACCGGCTCCGAGAATCACAATTTCCGATGGTTTTACACCGGTCATTCCACCCAGCATTTCGCCTTTGCCGTTGTGGAAATTACTCAGGTATTCAGCCGCAATCATGATGGACGAGCGTCCGGCAATTTCACTCATGGAGCGGACTATGGGATAAGAGTTTTGTTCATCTCTCAGCATATCATAAGCGATGGCCACCACTTTTTTTCTGATAATCCTTGAAAAATAAGCCTTACTGTGGCTGCTTGGATGAAGCGAAGAAAACACAACCTGCTCAGGTTGCATCAAATCTATCTCCTTTTCGGTATAAGGTGCAATTTTCACAATCACATCGCTTTGAAACACTTCTTCTGCTTTGTCAACCATAGTGGCGCCGTAGCCGGCATACTTTTCATCCGAAAAATTTGCCTCATTGCCTGCTCCCCTTTGTATCACCACTTTGTGACCGCTTTCAATCAAAGAAGCCACTGACAAAGGGGCCAGCGCAACCCGTGATTCCTGCATGCTGGTTTCGAGCGGAATGCCAATGCTGAATTTTTTTTTCTGCCTGTACACTTCCAACATTTCTTCTTGTGGTGTCAGGCCGTATTTTGAAAGCACCTGCCTTGATGCATCGTGAATTTTATCCATAATACTTTTTTATTATTCTCACTAGTTTACGAATATACTAATAATACGTTGTTAATAAGCTTTTGGTTACAATACTTATTAACCGTTATACGTTGATTCCCAAACCCTTGTTGCATGCCGGACAATGGCATTAATATCCTGGTCAAACATACATTTAAAATGTTTTTCAGGGCATTTTTTATAACCAATTTTTGTACAGGGCCGGCATGATAAATTCTTTACTTCAAATATCCTTGACCCCTGTCCCGGCCTATAGGGCGACATGCCAAATTCCGGGATGGTATTTCCCCATACAGAGATTACCGGTTTGTGGAAAGCTGCAGCAATGTGCATCAACCCCGTATCATGCGTGATTACCAGTTTTGATTGTTGGATTGCGCTTGCTGATTGATGCAGCGAAAACATCCCGCACGCATTGAAAATGTTTTTAGTGTTGCCGGCGATTATTTCACCGGCTTCCCGGTCTTCTTTGCCGCCAAGCAAAACCACAGGTTTATCCAGCTTACGGCAAATCTCCATGATGGCAACTCCAGGCAATTTTTTGGTAGCATGCTGCCCGCCAATAGCAAAACCGGCATAGCCAGCTTGAAAATTTTCAGGAAAATAGTTTGATATGTCTATTTCTCCGGATGATGGAATAAAATAATCCAGGCCTTTACTGTCATTTTTAACATCAAACACCGAAAGGGTTTTTAAATACCTGTCAACAATGTGTTCATCCGGCAGTTTATTGATTTTAAAATTCACCATCAGCCATTTTTCCTTGTTGAGCTTATTAAAGCTGAAATCCAACACTTTGAGCCTGTGTTTTATCCGTAAAGTTCTCAGGTTACGGTGCAAGTCAATAATATAGTCAAAATTTTCAGCTTTAAGGGATTTTATGGTATCAGAAAAGGAGGATTGTAAGGTATGAACTTTATCAACGTAAGGATTGTCTTTTACAATAGCAGCAAAACCCGGTTTGGTCAAATAATGCACCTCTGCCCCATCTACCTGCTCTTTCAGTCCCCTGACAACAGGTGTTGTTAGCACAATATCGCCAATGCTGCTGAAGCGTATGATGAGGTATTGGGTTGTCATATCAAAATTTTTGTGCTTACCGTTTCACAGCAATAACCGTGGTTTTCTTTTCCTGGTGCCGGTTGCCATCCAGATCAAAATAATCAAACAACACAATGTAAATGCCAGAGCCGGGGTGCATGCCATCATCGTTGAGGCCATCCCAAACAAACCGCCCTTCCCTTGCAAGCAGCTCATTATCCAAAAGTTTACGTACGGGATGCCCTTTGGCATTGAATATAGAAATACTTAACACATAACCCGGTTTATCCATGTTGTAACTGATCGTGAGGACATCATCGTAACCATCGTTATCAGGCGAAAACGATTCAGGGCTCAGTTCAAACATGCTCTCTGCCGTTTCTGTGCTGCTGTATTGTGAATTTTGATACGTCGGTGTTCCAAAACCCACTGCTTCTGCAGCAGAATGCCAGTTATTTTCATCTGATGCGGGTTGATCATAATCAATCCGTTCGAGGGCAACGCCTTTCACTGACCGCAACAATTTAAAGTGCATGTCTTCATTGTAAACCACCTCATCAATGATTTCTTTATTTGGAATGCAAAGCACCACATCGCCTTCAGAATTAGTGTATGATGGCAAATCCTCCACCTGCAACAATTGCTCCGGGTATTTACAGTAATAATGCTTATCCACGGCATCAATGTCTTCACTCAGCACCACATAATCGCCGGGGAACAATAAAAACCCGAGACCTGTGATCACTTCAAGGTTATCTACCCTCAGGGAATCATCACGGGAAGCCATGCGCAGATCATACAGGTCAATGAATTTATCGGAACGGTTGTACAATTCAATATAATCTTCGGCTCCGTCCGGAGGATTAAACAAAATTTCATTGATCACCACATCGCCTTTTTCAACAGAATCAGCCAGGGCAAATTCTTTTTCCACCGTGCTTGTTATTTCATTCCCCACACAATCCTCAACCGTGTCGGTAACCTGCAGGGTATATACTGTACCGTGTTCAAACGCCTCGTCAAAAGCCACCAAAACAGCATTCATTCTGCCATCAACCCGGGCAGCATAAACAGCGGTACCCACTCCCCGGTCCACTTCAAATTCACTGGCATCAGGGACAAAAAAAGGATGCATTGTTTCATCAAAAAGAATCAGCAATGTATCGGGCTCCTGTACGATCACACGGCTAATGTCCGGAACATCGCTATCCGGATTATCGGAAATCACTGAATTTTCTTCTCCCGGCGTTCCTCCTGTTTCAGACACCGAAGCCCTCCAGTTATCGTTTTCACCACAAGGGTTATCCGTATCAATCATTTCCAGCGACCATCCGCCATCATCTTTTGTAGGATCACCATACCATTCAGATGAATAATTCACAAAATGGATCAGATTCCCCTCTTTGCTGACAAGTTGTAACTCTCCGCTGGAGTTTGGCAATAAAGGGAAATTGTCGGCAGCAACTACATTGGGAACATCATCAAATGCGGAAATATTATCTGATTTTGTCAGGCAAATGTAGCTGTCAACAGGGACTTCGGTAGCAGGAAGATTATATTCACTGTTTCCTAACACCAGTTTCCAATCAGCAAGATTAATGGGGTAAGGTGACTGATTGTATAGCTCCACGTATTCGGCTTCAGGCAAAAACACAGGTGGTGACGGGTCAGCCATGATTTCTGTTATCAACACATCAAAACAGGATGCTTCATAATTGATGAACGTGATTTCCGTATCTTCCATGACGTTTCCACAATTATCGGCAATGTTGCTGATGGTTAGTGTGTAAAGGGTGTTTTCCTCAAGCCCTGACAGGTATTGTAAATGCACAACGCGGGGATCGTCTTCATTTATGGTCACAAAATAGGGCTCCCCGAAATCCGGTGCTAAATAATAATTGGCCGGATTTAAGCTTGTGGCGGTATCGGCAGCTTCAGAAAATGTTAGTTTTATCTCATTTGCAGAAGGCAATTCCCATGAAACCAATTCGGGGGCAAAGGTATCCTGGTTTTGTCCAAATATGCTATTGGTTGCTCCCGGTGTGCCACCGTCGGAATGTGTGCTGGCAGCCCAGTTGTACATGCCACTGCAGGTATTCCAGGGGTCAATCCGCTCGATTGACCAGCCGCCGTTGTCTTTGTCGGGGTCCTGATACCATTCATCGGTATATGAAACTTCATCAACCACATTTGAACTGTCATCCAGTATTTTTACCGTTGCTCCGGCATTAAGCAAAACAGAAACACCCATTCCGTCTGGTGCTGTAACCAAACCATACGACACAAAAAGCGCTGAATCCGAAGACGAGCAGATTATCATTTCTTCATCTGCAGGAAGGGTAACGGCTCCGAAATTGTAAGTGCTGCTGTTGATTTCGAGTTGAAACCCATCAAGGTTCACAGCAACATCCAGTGTGTTGTAAATCTCCAGGTATTCGGATTCCGGCAAACCTACCACAGGCGTAGGGTCAGCCATTATCTCATTGATGACAATGTCGTATTGTTCAATAAGCACATAGCTGAACTCTATATCGCCGCCTGTAATGACGTTGCCGTAAAGGTCTTCACAATTCTGATATGACAAATTGTATGAAGTGTAATTTTCAAACGCCGTGGCAAACTCCAATACCACTTTTGTGGTATCGCCACCATCAAAAGACGCATTCGAAGGATTTCCAATCCCGTTATCCACCTCATAGTTTGACGTGTTTAATGTGGTGGTGGATTCCATGGGTTCGGAAAATGTTATTAGCAGTTCATTATCAGATAACACACTGATATTTGTGAGTTCAGGACTTTCATCATCCTGTAAAATAATATCGGTTTCTTCCATAACATTTCCGCATACGTCAGCAA
>CAZGPW010000033.1:0-8077 GCA_964527535.1 uncultured Bacteroidales bacterium | reverse complement strand
AAAACAGACTTAGAAAAACATTTGTAGCAACAAAATCGAAAAAATATCAGCTTATCTCACTGAATACCTGCGTTTTGTTAAAGTAAAATCCGTTTTAATGGGTAAAGATTTAACCCACCATAAAAAAAACCCCGATCGTACTTTACAATATGTGTACAATCGGGCTTTTTTTAATGGTGATAGATAGTACGTATTACTCAAATTCCACGTCCATCGGCATGCGTGCTTGCACACCTTCATCCATGTTTTGGATGGTTTTAATGCGGTTGATGGTTTTATTATCAACACCGGGGATGGTTTTCATAAAATCCAGGCCGGACTGAAATTTAAATTCTTTCAGCAATTGTTCCATGAAATCTTTCACTTTCGGGTATTCCTGAATTTTGTATTTATCCAGCTCGGCCAGTTCGGCAGCTTTTTCAACGGCATTTTCAAGGCCACCCAGTTCATCGACGAGGCCAATTTCAAGGGCATTTTTACCTGTCCATACCCTGCCCTGGCCAACTTCATCCACTTCGGCTTTTGTCATGCCTCTGCCGTCGGCTACACGTGTGATAAACACATCGTAAAAATCTTCCACCATGTTTTGCATGTATGCAGATTCCTGTTCATCAAGATTACGTGCAAAATTACCCATATCAGCATGTTCATTGGTGTTAACTACTTCAACGTTGATGCCAATTTTTTTGTTTAACAGCTCTTCGGCAGAAAACATCAGGCCAAATACACCAATTGAGCCTGTGAGCGTTGTTGGTTGTGCATAAATATGATCAGCCAGACATGCAATGTAATATCCGCCGGAAGCCGCCAGATTTCCCATGCTCACAACCACTGGCTTGTCTTTCTTAGCCAACATCAGTTCACGCCAGATTATTTCTGATGCCAAACCGTTTCCTCCGGGCGAATTTACCCTGAGGACAATGGCTTTGACGTCTTCATCCTGCCTGGCTTTACGTACAGCCTTTGCAAAGCGTTCTCCTCCAATGCTTTTATCATCACCTGTCCCCATCACAATGTTGCCTTCAGCAAAAATCACGGCAATTTCCTCATCGGCCTCATGCTTCTTTTTCACATTAACAGGGGTCTTTTTATATTTTCCCATGGTCATGAAATTTATTTCTTCATCCGGCTCTTCATCCATTTTTGCATTGATGAGGGTAAGTATTTCATCTTTATATTTTAAGTCATCAACAAAGCCAAAATCCATGGCAGACATAGCATCTGAAATTAACAGGTTGTTGGCGATGCTGTCCAGTCTGAATTTTGAAATGTTGCGGGTATTTGATATTTCCTCAAGGATGCTGTTCCATATACTTGTGGTATAAGTAAGGATCTGCATCCTGTTGTTCTGGCTCATGGTATCAGACATAAACGGTTCTACGGCAGACTTAAATTTCCCGTGGCGGAATACCTGTGGTTCTATACCCAATTTGTTGAGTACAGTCTTGTAATACATTACCTGGGCAGATAATCCTCTGAAATCCATCCATCCTTGCGGATTGAGGTATATTTCATCAGCTGCTGTTGCCATGTAATAGGCTTTTTGGGACATTAAATCTCCATAAGCCACTACCCATTTGCCGCTTTCCTTAAAGTCTCCTATAGCATTGTGTAATTCCTGCAAGGTTGCCATGCTGCTTGTTACAACACTGACATCAAGATACACACCTTCGATGTTTTCATCCTCTTTGGCATGTTCGAGGCCGCGAAGGATATCGTTCAACCCCACAATTTTTTTCATATCGTATGGGTCAAAATTGAAGGCCTCAAAAGGGTTCTGCGGTGTTCTGTCGGGGATTGGCAAAGACAAATCCAGCTTTAATACTGATTTTTCTTCAATGGTAACCGGTTCCGGTTTGCTTATGCTGGATATCATGGCACCGATTGAGCCAAAAAATATCAGCATGATGACCACATTGGCCAAAATAAAGCCCACCATGGAAGCGAGCATAATTTTCCAAAAACTTGTTCCTGTTTTCATAATAAATGTGTTTTTAATGATTTCATTGTTAAATTGTTTAGTAAGGTTTTCAATTCTTTTTTAACCTTCAGACGCATACATGTTGTATTTAGTTACATTTTATTTTTCAAAACTTTTAACCTGACATAAAAACAGAGCGTATAATATATATCAGAATTTTTCATCGTATGTTGTCCACAGCATATCGCCCAGTTCTATGGCTTTTTTTACCACTTTTTCGCCTTGAGTTATGGTATAGTCCGTTAATTTTTCACGTCTTTTCTTTTCGGATTTTATGTTGGCAACTTCTTTTTCAAAACCAACCTGTTTATCAAACATGTTTTTTTGCATGGGTTCCCAGACAGCGTCCACATCTTTGTGCATGTCGCCCCAACGTTGTGCTGTGAGCGTTCCCAGCCTGTTGAAAGCCCACCAGGCAGATTCCAGGGTGTAGCCGGTTTTTCTGGCCGGCACTTTGTATGATTCGGGCAAATCGTTGATTCCACAATACACGGGGATGTAAATGGATGTGGCAATGTTATCCTGGGCAAGCCATACTACACCTCCCACATCATCCGGCAGCCAGTCGCGGCTTTGGGTAATGGTCCCATACATGGTGTACCAGCGTGCAATGGTACGTTCACCAAGAAAACGGATATCTCCCTCGTCCGAGACATGATACCAGCTTCCGCTCACATCCATTATATCAAGTTCATCATAAGGCATAAATGGATTGGCCAGGGGGGAAATGATTTCTTTTCCTTCGTCATTGGTTGTGGTGATGTTTCTGCGCATGTCATAAGGTGTTCCCTGGTAATAATCTTTAAACACCATTACCATGTCTTCGAGCCTCACCTTTTTGTCCGGTTTAACCGAAAATGGATAGTTTTCAGCTGTCGGGCTGAGGTTTAATGATGGTGCCAGTAAGTCAAATACCCGCCATTCGCGTCGGCGTGCAGCAACAGATTGCCGTGATGAAGGCGCATAGGCATACGCAAACTTAAATGTTTCTTTTTCAGGATTGTACCACGTTGAATCTTTTGCCATGTCAAAAATATTATCAGAAGCCATAAAGAACTCCGGGTCATCAAGGTCAATTTCCATGATACGGCTTGCGTTTGCATTGACGGATATTTCATCATCGGGGACACGCTGTGCCGCCCAGATGGCTCCGGCATTGCCTTCGCCCGGGCCAACAATTTCAAGGTGCCATACTTCCTGTTTATCGGCGATGGTAAGGCATTCACCGGCGTCGTTCCAGCCATATTGTTTTAGCAGTTTTCCGGCGGTTTCAATGGCATCGCGGGCAGATGTACAGCGTTGCAGCAACAATTTGCATAAGCGCTGGCAATCAATAATGCCTTCATCTGATTTCAGGCACGACCTGCCGCCGAATGTTGATTCACCTATGGCGAGTTGGGCGTCGTTCATACAAGGATAGGCTGTATTTATGTATCCATGGGTTTCTTTTACCTGCGGGATAGCTCCTACCCGTGTATGTTTATAGGCAGGCATGGCAAGGCTGTCTGTTGATGTTCTTTTGTACATGGTTACTTTGTCTTCCGCCTTATGTTTCTCAGCAGGTTGAATGTCCATCCATGCCCGGGTGCGGTGGCTGTCGTCTGTATGACTTGTCATTACGGAACCATCATAACTTGCTTTTTTCCCGACCGTTATGCTTGTGCAGGCATCGGGCTCTATTCCTTCCCAATCAGCGTAATTTTGCTGTGCTGATAGGTCTGTCAAATAAATGCTGAAAAACAGTAAAATTACAGATACAAGGTATTTCATTTATTGCGTACTTTGGTTTAAACTATTTTTGTAGCTAAATATAGTATTTTAAAATAAGTCCATAAAATTAAAAATATGAATTAAACAATATTTAACATTTCCTGACGCCATGAAGTACAAAAATACACAAATATTTCCTTTCAGAAAACTTGAAAGGATACAGGCATCCGATGTCAACAAATACGCAAAATTAAGCTTGTCAGGTATAGCAAGAAAATTTCAGGAAGCTGCCTGGGAACATGCTGCTGAATTGGATTACGGATATCAGGATTTGGCAGAGAAAAACATGAACTGGGTGCTGGCACGCATTTTATTTAAGATAAACCGGTTTCCCGAATGGACACAGGAAACAAATGTACGCACCTGGCCATCCGGAATGGAAAATTTGTTCTTTATCCGTGATTTTGAATTTCGCAACATGGATGGGAAAGTTATGATTGCAGGTACCTCATCGTGGCTTGTGGTTAACGATAAAAACAGGCCTCAAATACCTTCACATGTACGAAAAGAAATTCCGCTGAACAAAGATGAACGCAGTATGTTCAGAAATCCATCTGAAATTGGCATTCCTGAAAAACAGGACGTGTGTTTTAGTGTTACGGTCAGGCGAACTGATATTGACATGAACAATCACACCAATAACGTGCGGTACTTTGACTGGATTACGGATTGCCTTGCATTAAAGGGTATTGATGAGCCCCGTATTTATAAACTTGAACTGAATTTTCTGCATGAATCCAGGGAAGGCGATTTAATTGACATTTGCTATTACAAAAACGATGATGGAGCTCATTTAATATTTGGCGCTAACCAGAGCGGGAAACATGTTTTTGTTTCTAAAGTAATAACTAAATGATATCACCATAACCTGTGATTATTTAATTTCTTCTGTGGTTTGAAAAAAGTTAAAAAAGGATGTTTTCTGATTTTGATAAATCATATTCTGTTATTAAAACCATTAAAAAAAGTTGTCAATATTCTTTTAATATACAGGGCAATTTATTTATATTTGAAAAATGATTACATTTTGATAGAATATATATGTCAATATTAACAAAAACCACATATTATGAAAAGATTTTTAACTATACAATTAACGCTGATTCTTTCAGCCATTGTTACGATCCAGGCACAAACCTGGACACAAATAGGAAATGATATTGATGGGGAAGCCGGTGGCGATAATTCGGGGTGGGCAATAAGCTTAAGTGCTGATGGTTCTGTTATAGCAACAGGAGCCCCCTCAAATGACGGAAACGGTTCATCTTCAGGGCACGTGCGTATTTATCAGAATCAATCGGGTGTGTGGACGCAGGTTGGTAATGATATAGACGGTGAAGCCGAAGGAGACTATTCGGGTTATTCTGTGAGCATTAGTTCTGATGGTTCCATTGTTGCCATCGGAGCAAGTGAAAATGACGGAGGTGGTTCATATTCTGGCCATGTGCGTGTTTACGAGTACCAATCAGGAACATGGACGCAGATTGGAGATGACATTGATGGCGAAGCCGGTTATGACAATTCGGGTTCGGCAATATGCATGAGCGCTGATGGCTCTGTTGTAGCAATTGGAGCACATGATAATGACGGAAACGGTTCATATTCAGGACACGTGCGTATTTATCAAAACCAAGCGGATGTATGGACACAGCTTGGAGATGATATTGATGGTTCGGCAGAATATGATTACTCCGGCTATTCGGTGAGTTTAAATTCTGACGGAACTACAGTAGCAATTGGAGCTCCCTGGAATGAAAGCAGTGGAGCCCAGACTGGTCAGGTGCGTGTTTTTGAAATACAATCCGGAAGCTGGGTGCAAAAAGGCAGTGATGTTTATGGAGAAAATGAATTTGATGAGGCCGGAACATCAGTCAGCTTAAGTTCTGATGCTTCGGTACTTGCTGTTGGGGCACCAAAGAATGATGACAGCGGAGAGGATGCCGGTCATGTGCGTGTTTATGAGTTTCTTTCAGGTGACTGGGTGCAAAAAGGAAACGACATTGACGGAGAGGCAGGTGATGATTTATTTGGCAGTTCTGTGAGTATAAGCTCTGATGGCACAACGGTTGCGATAGGAGGGCCCCAAAATGCAGAATCCGGTGGTTTTGCGGGACATGCCCGTGTTTATGAATATATATCAGGTGCATGGATACAAAAAGGCAATGATATTGATGCCGAAGCAGCATCTGATAATTTTGGGCATTCTGTCAGTATAAGTGATGATGGTTCCATTGTTGCAATAGGCGGCCCTTATAATGAAGGAAATGGTCCGGGAAGCGGACATGTGCGTGTGTTTGAATTTATTTCGACCGATATTGAGTCATTGGAAAAATCAGGTATTTCAATTTATCCTAATCCGACATCAGACAAACTGTATTTTAATTCAGGCAGCAATTGTATCCAAAGCATAACAATATTTGATATGTCAGGTAAACAGCTGATCAGGAAAGCAACGATTGATAAAAATGAAGTTATGGACTTATCGGGTTATGCCGGCGGTAATTATTTGATCAGCATACAAATAGGCAATCATATTTATACAACAACAATTGTCAGGGAATAATCACAGGTTATCCACAGCTTTTTTCAACTTCTCGCCACAGTAAAACAAGCTTTCAATGAATTGATCTTCGATATTCCATGTACATGTATTTAAAACACCCAAGACGGACTTAGCTTCGAAAGCAGCTATAAATTCAGGATGGAAACCATTCAGGCTAACTTCCGTAACACCTCCTATCTCCATGGCTTTATGAATTTCACGCTGCAGCACACTGTTTGATAACAATTTCATTTCCTCTGTACCGGGCTTACCTTCAATGATGAATCTGGAATCAAAGTGATGATCACCGATCTTGGGCGGTTTTTCGCGGAAAAAGTATTTCAGGCGATCTGTAAAATCCTTATTGCGAATGCTCAACTTTTTGCTGTACAATAACGGGAGAGCAATAAAAACCCCACACAGCACATTTGAATACCCCACATTACCAAAGGGATCACGAAACCAGACAAACACCACTTCGGGATCATTCGTTGAAGGCATGGCAATATGTGTTTTGTATTTTTGAAATGTATTTATGCCCGATTTGGGATAAGCCTTTTGATCGTAATCAACGCTGCGTGCGGTAGATTGAGCAAAAGCTTTCAGTTTTTCAATGTATTCCATTTCCTGCATGCCGTAAAGGTAGAGAAAAACCTTAAAACCTCAATATTTATCAGTCAAACAGAATCACATGAATGTCTTTTGCAGGTTGTTCACCCTGGTATTGCTATAAAAAGCAGGTGTTTTCCCTGCCAATTAAATGTAACCCGATATGAGTTGCGGCTGCTACCTGCCGAAGTAGGTCAAACACAAGTAACCACGGATGAAACCTGAGGTACAAAAGCCTTTACACATACCTTTATGGCATGTGTTTTTGCATCATTTTTTTGCAAAAAACCATACCATAAAAAAGTTTCAGACAGCATCTCCACATGAAACTAATCAGGATGAAACCAATCAATACTCGCCGCTGGGAAAATAGGGGAACTTCAAAAAAGATAACTTAAATGAAGTTCAAAAACCTGTCCGGCGGAGCTCAGCGGAGACGGATCCCAAATCCAAAATCCAATCTAAAATCGTCAGCCGTAGTGAAAAACGGTAAAACCTGAAAATTACTATTTATATTATATTTTAACCTTTGAGTGTTACTCATAGCCGAAGGTGAATATGCGGTATTTACACCAAGTTCCAAGTTTTGCAATATGCCAAAATCTGCGACTAAATGATAATAAGGGTTAATTCTTGTCCATAAAGAATTACTGAATTTTGTTTCCTTTTGATAGGCAAGCTTGATGTTCCACCTGTTTTTGATGTAGGATTCCTGTGCAGACAGCTGCAGAAAAACAAATGAGAAAACCAGGGTAATCAGGAGTTTAGTTTTCATATTTCAACCAGTTTTTTAGTGATAAATTTTCAAACTTACTTTTCACATCTTCTTTTCCAAAATACACTTTGTACGATACACCCCTAATACCAAGTTGCGTTCTAACGTGTAATATTCAATATTATTATTTATGATTATTGACAATTTCAATAGATTGATTATCTGTATTATACCGATGATGTTCAATGTAATTTTAGGAGCGGTAGCGAACTAAAATTACACACCTGCCTGCCGGCAGGCAGGATTGAACACATATCGGTATAAGATTGGTAGTCAGCCGGCATTAATTCTGTCCATTATACCGGAATTCATATTTTTGATTACGCCTGACGGGTGTAAAACCTGCATTGCGTATGATATTCTGAATGTCATCGGGGGTTGTTTTGTGATGAGATCCTGC
>CAZGPW010000032.1:0-27558 GCA_964527535.1 uncultured Bacteroidales bacterium | reverse complement strand
TTTGGGATTTGGGATTTGGGATTTTGAACTTCATATGTGCTATATTTCCATAGACAAATTTAAGTTATCTTTTTTGAAGT
This sequence comes from uncultured Bacteroidales bacterium, assembly GCA_964527535.1. Classification (GTDB taxonomy): domain Bacteria; phylum Bacteroidota; class Bacteroidia; order Bacteroidales; family ML635J-15; genus JAQIBY01. The sequence continues at coordinate 27,478 of CAZGPW010000032.1, read as the reverse complement.
TCCCCTGTTTTCCGGGGGTGAGTACTCTCATATAACTCTTTCTAAAAAACACTGTTATTATATTGGTAAAACCTGACTTATTCGGGGATAGCATTGCATTAAATCCAAACCTGTACCGACGGATGACGGTAGTTCAAAATAAGGTGTTAGGGGTTAGGGTTTAGGTGTTAGGATTTAGGTAATGAAAAAACTAACACCTAAACCCTAACACCTAAACCCTAAATCCTTATTTTGAAGTTCCCCTGTTTTTTCCAAGGGGCGAGCACTGATTAATCAACATCCTCGATGAGGTCAATGTGTTTTTTGAGAAACTGAATGACCTTGTCAATCGTATTGGTATCAGTGGGAAGATTGACGATTTCTGTTGCCATATTCACGGCTACGGGGTATTTCTCAGCATCAAAACACCAGGGAGTCATATCTTGTTTTACCGGATGTATAGGTGATATAAACCAATCCCCCAGCGGAACATTCGCCTTTTCTGCAAGCCGGAAAAACACATCACGATTCTTTACCTTTACCGGATATTTTAAAAAGGCATGGTTCTCAAAAAAATCAACAGGCACATGATTTTTCCCTGTACGGGACAAGAAATCTGTGTAAATGCGTGCGTTTTTTTTGCGCTGCAACAACACAGCATCAAAATGCTTAAGGTTACGCAATGCTTCTTTAGCCTGGGTGTTGCTGTAATCTTTAAAAAATCCACGGGGCTTGTTTACAGTGGATAGCTCCTCCCCTGATGAAGAACCAACCACAAAATTGTGTTTACTCAGCCAGCGGTACAATTTTACAAACATAAAGTAGCTTGTATCATTCAACAGGTAGCGACGGACAAAATACAACAGTTTCAGGTTTAATTTTTCCCTGAAAGACACCGGAATTTTTTTCTCATCCAGTTGCTGCATTGGCTCTATCAGTTGCCGGTTATTGATCAGGGCAAAACCGCCCACCCCGCTGGAAAAGGGTTTATTCCACTGCATTGAAAAAAAGGAAGCATCGCAATAGGTGCCATTGGGTTTACCATGGTATTGCCCCCCGAAACCATGGGTGCAGTCTTCTATGGTATAAAGTTTATGTTTTTTTGCAATATCAAGGATATCCTCAATGCCCGATGATAAACCGTATGTATTTTGACACACAATGGCTTTTGTTTTTGAGGTAATGGCATTTTCCAGTAGGTCAACATTGAGATTATAGGTATCCGGATCAATATCCACGTAAACAGGTTTTGCCCCTGTATAAAGAATGGGATTGGGCACAACCACACAGGTATATGCCGGAATAATCACCTCGTCGCCTTTACCAACTCCCATGGCTTTCAGTATGGCATAAAGGGAAACACGGCCTTTGTAGTGGAAAAAAATATATTGCCTGTTACCCAGGTACTGAGCGAGTTTTTGTTTTAATTTATCCTTTTGCATCTTCGGTTATTTCATTCTTTTAATAATAGCATTCACAGCGTAACCTGCAAAATTAAAACAGCTATACATCAAATTTAACTTTTCGATGTCTCTGTAAACTCTCCAGACATCTTTTGCTGCTTTAAGTTTTCCGGCTGTATTAGAACCTTCCACAAGCCGGTATTGGGCAAGGCATTCATTTAAACCATAAGCCTTATAACCACGTTTCATGATGTCCAGCCAAAGTGCCATATCGTGGCTCGACCGAATACGTGGCATTTCAAAAAAACCGGTTTTATTACGGTTTATCATGACAGTAAGCGTACCGATTGCAGTGTTTCTCAAAAATGTCCGAAATGAAAAGAATTCCTTTGCATTGACACTATATAAAACCTTGTTTGCCTTTTCATTCACACATTCATAGCCTGTAAATGTAAAAGCATAATCATTGTCCTGCATAAAAGACAACTGCTTGTTGAGTTTTTCGGGTTTCCACATATCATCACTGTCAAGAAAAGCAATATAATGCGCTTTTGCCTGCCTTAATGCCACATTTCTGGCCTCAGCAGCACCCGTGTTTTCTGTATTGTTTATCAGCTTAATACGCTTGTCTTTTTGGGCATACTCCTGCACAATTTTTACTGTATTATCTGTTGAACAATCATCCACTATCAGCATTTCCCAATTTTTATACGTTTGTGCAATTACTGATTCAATGGTATCGGAAATAAATTGTGATGCATTATATGCCGGTGTAATTATTGAAATCATCTTATACGATTTAAAAAACAAAAATAGAAAATGCTGTCATTCAAACTCTGATTTAAAGTACTTATTTATCTTGTCATCACGCTTCTCCATTTCATCTTTCAGTGCATGATATAGTCTGTTAGCGTGTTTATCCTGATTTGGATGAACAATTTTTTGGGTAAATGCTTCGGGCAATTCTTTGTTTTTTTTCCGGTTGAGTGCTACATCGTGTACTTTCGATGCTTTCAGAATATCATCAACCACCGATCCCGGATTGTGACATACTTCTTTATATTCAATTGACACCGCATTCTCAGGCAACTTATTTATTACAAGCTGATGAACATCAAGCAACTGGACAGCTATTTGATGATAACGGTCTTGAGTTTTACCTTTATAGTATGAATCTGTTTTAACGGAGAACCAATTTTTGGGAGCTACATTAAAAATCGAATACGCATTGGACAACAGGTCTCTTTTTAAATATACAAACAACGCTTCAGGGAACAAATTTGCCAATGCCTCAATGGCAAAAACATGCCCCAGGTAACCGGTAATCAATGCTTTTTCCGAAGTATTTTGTTTGGACAAGATTCGCTTGATCCTTTCAGCTTTACGGGGTTTAAATCCGGATTGTGATTGATCAATCCCTATGCCTGTCCAATACGACCAAAATTTGAGGCCTTCCGCTTCTCCACATAATCCATTTACAAACCCCTGTTTTGATGTGTATGCAGCAGATTGGTTTCCACACTTCAAAGACGACAACCACATACCGGTACGCGGGGTTGCATACAGTAAATTTTGTATATTTGTCAGATGAGTATTTTCAAAGGCATTGACAAGCAATTGATATGTCAGGGTTGATCCGCTTCGTGGGGGGGCAAGTAATATCAACGCCGGCAATTTTTTCTCCCGGGCAAACAAAAAAGGAAATCCAAAAACGTAATCAAAAAATGCAAATGCAGGTGAAATCTTTTGATATCTCCTGCCTATTGATGCTATAAACGAGTGCCTTCCTTTCATAAGCCTGATGAATTTCTTCGTATTTCTTCCTGACGCATCAGGACATTTATTTTTTTGCAGCCATTATACCGGAAAAAACTGAATAATCCCCTGAATGGAAAAACAACATAAACAAAAACCCGCAGCCATGGTTTGTATTTCACGTTTAATCTACAATATGCTCGCCTGAATTTCATTTTATCAATGAGAAAATCCTGCACGTTGGTTTTGTGAGCAATAGCCCTGGATCCATCGTTTACATATTTATATTTTTTTTCTGTCAGGTAATATTTATTCATGTTGTATATCAAGGCATAAGATGCGTAATTTTTCAGGTATGCAGGATGCAGTTTAATGATTTTGTATTCCGCTGTATTTTTACAAATATAATTTTGAGAATATGCAGTCATTACACCACTATCATTATCAAAAACGGCAAAAAACTCCCACCGTGATTCATCAAGGCTTTGAATATAATGTGTAAATTCCTTTTCTGATAGTGGTTTAATATAGGTATCGTATTGGGTAAAAGCTTTGTCGTAAACTTCATAACCATGTTCAGCGACGAACCTGGGTGACACTTTTCTCACTTGTTGCCGTTTCAATCCCCGCCTCACTTTCGATCTTGTATTACGGCTCAATTCGTCCAGCCCATAAAAGCTATCCTTGATGACATACCACCAGGCTGACGCATGAGGCATATCAAAATGGGACGGCCATCTCAAAAACAAGGCATTGCTGGTTTTCAATAAATACTTTTGTTCCTCAGATGTCAAACTTATTTCTATATGAGGGGGATTTTCCGGGATCAATGCACCCTGGTACTTTTTCCACAATATATCCTTATGTTTCAGGTAATCTGTCATACAAACAATGATATTTTATAATTAACACACAGCTAAAGCTTTGCGTATATTTCCAGCAATTTTTTCTCTTCATTTTGCCAGTTGTATTTTTCCATTATGGCTTGTTGGCCGTTTCTTCCCATTTTTTCAGCCAATACATCATCGGAAATGATTTTATCAATAGCAGCCGCAATCTCATCCGTATTAAACGGGTTAACTGCCAAACCACATTCAGCCTCCCGGATAATGCCTTCCCAAAGCGGGATGTTGCTTGTAATAACCGGCACACCGGCAAGCATATATTCAAACATTTTTACAGGTAAGGCATCCTTATAACTTACGGTAGGATGCAGTGTAACCAGGCCTGCTTTTGATTTACGGTATATTTTCCTGACAAGGGAACGATCAGCAAAACCATAAAATTTTATTTTATCACCATCCTGATCAAGAATTTCTTGTTTCAATGCATCACTGCTGAATTTTCCTGCCAGCTCAAACGTGGCTTTGCTTTTGTTTACCGCATCAGCCATTTCACGAATACCCCTGGTTCGTGCAATGGCACCGACATAACACACTTTATTTTCTTTTTCATCCCAGTTTATATCTGCTTTAAGTTCATCTATTACAGGGTAATTTCGGATCGTAAAAGCATTTTGGTTGTATTTTTGAAAGCGATGTGTAATATGATCGGTAGCACATAAAACATGATCCAACTCAGCAACAATTTTGTTTTCATTCTTTTCAACGATACCCGAAATTAACGTTTTAGGTAAAAATTTCAAATATGGTTTATTCAGTATTTGCCTTGGAGCATCTTCATGGGAATCATAAATCACTTTTTTTCCTTTACGTTTTAATTTAAGTCCGTATTTAAGCAATTCCGGATCATGAAACTGATAAATATCGGCATTAATTTCGCTGGCCTTTTTGTACACTTTTTTCCTGGCTGCTAAAAACCGGTTAATTCTTCCCCGGGGTTTGCCGGCATCAATGATTTGAATCCCGTCAGACGTTAACTCATTGCCTTTTCCATCAGCAACAACAAGACAGACATCGTTTGTCAATTTTTTCAGGCTTTTTAATTGTTTATAATAGATGCGGGAATCAAACCGTGGATGTACGCTGGTAAAGTGGCATATTTTCGGACTGGTGTTATTCATTTTCTTTTATCTGATTTTTGTATTCTGGTAATTGCTGCAATATGAAGATCCCAAGAAAAGCAAAACATATTCTCATATCAACAATAGACCATGATTTTAAATAATTAAGCAAGAAATATAAAAATATAAAAACCGGTAAAGGATAAGCATACGATTTTCTGTTAATAAATATGGTAAACAGGAAAAGCAAAAACAACAACAGCCCGATTATCCCTGTTTCAAACTGAATTTCAAGAATAAAATTATGTGGATAAGCCCTTGCATCTTTTGCAGATTCAATAACACCATAACTCCCTATGCCATAACCATGAACAACACTTGAAACGGATTCATTTATTTTATCCATGCTGAATTCCAGTTGCTTAAAACGTTTGTTTTCAGGAGTCGCAACATTTAAAGAGTTGACAAGGATATCAAAACGTTTTACACTACGACTTGCCAGACTATTAATTTTACCTGAAAACAAAACACTTACAACCAAAATGCCGGTTATGATAAATAGTGTTAAGAAGGCATTCATAACCATCTTACGTTGATTCATTTTACTCGCACTGATTAAAAACATAAAAGCACGTTCAAATAATATCACTAGAAGCAGCAACAAGGTAATTATAATGGATGCCCTTGCCCCTGAGAGGAAAAGACTGGTAAGAAAAAATATCAGCAAAAAAACCCTGACCCAGGCATGATTAAAAAGCTTGGGGCGGATTACCAGCAATATAACAGAAAAGCCACTGTATAATCCGATAACAAGATATAAATTAAAAACATTGTTGTATCGCTGTAAAGCATGCAATTCGGGCGAGTTGATGTAATGCATTAATATGGGCACATACCAAAAGATAACAATGGCAAAGCCAAGTACAAAATACTTTAGCATTTTACTGATGTTAAGCTTTATATGGAATATAGGATATGCAAATGCAATGATGTTGGTCGAAAAATAGAACAATTTGGCCTTACTGTATGATTCAGATGGTGTATATAAAAGCGTAAAAGCCATCCAACCTGTAAAAGCCAACAGCACAATCAACGGATACAATCCCAGTTTGGAGAATGGTAAGCCGGAAAGGGCTCGTTTAAAAACATGAAAAATCACATCAATAGCCAGAACAGCACCTGTCAATGCTGTTAAATCAATTGGCAGATCGATGCCATAAAATTTCATGATCCCTTTCAGGATACCTGAAAACAGATATATGTAAAAAATTACATTCATCTAATGCTTTAATATAACGGGATAGATATGCTCATAATCCCGCCATTCGTATCGTTTTAAATTATCCTGATGCCATAAAAACACAAACTGACCATGGTATTTTTTTACGGTGGATTTCAGAGTCAGAAACCTTTCTTTAAAATCATTTAATCCATCGCTGCTGCGCTTTAAGGCTTGTTCCATAACAATGGTTGGCTGTTCGTACAGATGTAGCTGTTTTCTGCTTATCACATCATAAACAGGGAATTCCGACGCTATACCACATCTGAACCCTCCATCATTTTCATAACACATGCTTAAATCTCTTTTTAGCCCGGCATCGTTCCACATCTGCCAGGTTTCAGGTACTTTAAAGAGCAAATAATGGTGACGCCCTTCACTTATATCACCTGCAATATCATTAAGCCTGGATAGTTCTTCACCAAACTGATCCGGATTGTCAGCAGCATTCCCTGATGCATGTATGCCAATGTTATGCTCGCGTTTCGCAATCCTGTTAATCCTGTTTTTGATAAAATCAGAATAAATATCGTAATGAAAATCAGCTTCACCCCGGATAGCAGGAATAAAATAAAAAGTCGAACGCAGGTTGTTTTTTTCAGCCATATCCATCAGGAAATCAAAATAATCAAAAGGGTCGGCCTGCTTGTTTCTGTGTACATTTCCAGCTTGCTTGATACTTCGCATCATTTCACCGGGGTTTTTTCTCAACACCATATCCCCCGCTATGGTTTTAAGTGTTTTTTTTAATCCATTAAAGCGCAGTATGTGATCGACATCGTGCGTTGGTTTAATTTCAAAACGCGGCAATGATGAATCATCAAAAGCAAAACCAATGGATTTCAAAACATTAAGCAGAAATAAAGCGGTTTCATTGACGATGGGACGGTAATGCAATTGATGCCTTTGCAAAAACGACAAATGCCCCGGAAAACGATTGAATTTATCCCTTTCCGGTCGCACATATTCCTCCCATCGAGACAAAAGAAAAAACACCGTTGAAATGATATCGGCATAAATAATTACCTGATTTCCTTTTATTTCAATCGTATCGTTGCCAAAAAAACAGGGTAGATTTTCCTCTGAGGTAAATTTATGTGACAGAAACATGGGCAATGACGGAAGACTGGATGCTTTCAAATAGGATATATCGTTATCAAAAGCAGAAAAGAAACCATCTTTTATTGTAATATCACCTTTTCCCTGCACCGAAATGTGTACATCCGCATCTTTACTCATGCCATATTGTACAGGCAGTTTCAACAACACTTCTGTCAGAACATGCATGGTATATTTTTTTTCCTGGTGAAAATGCTCAGGGATGTAAATGTCAAGCATGTTTTTCAGTGTTTTTTGTTGTTTTCAAAAGCTTCTTAATGCGGGAAAATGACAGGGACCCACTATTTTTGATCAGCCAGCGCGGATAGAAAGACAAGGGGTTTTTGGGTGAATGTTCCCATGTCATCCGGCAGGAATAACATGCTTTATCATCACAAAAGAAAAAACGCGGATCATCTTTCAGAATATCCATTTCAATGTCAAGGGTTCGTTTCATGGACGTTAATAAGCCGGTTGCCTGTCCCACCGGGCCTTCGCCAATCACACCTCCCCTCTCCCGGTAATGGGGGATAAATTTAGGAAACCCGGCGGCGCAACCGCCATTCCAGTTCACTCGTGCCAGCTTAATTTCACCGTTATCATCCTTGTACAAAATACCCTTATTCATTTGTTTCCGCTTGAATCCAAGCAAATCAATGGCAACGTGCGTTGTCCCGACACCGGCAACTTTTTTTCCGATGGTCAGGTTTTTTGCTTCCTGCTTTGCCATATCATACAACAGGTCATACCCACCTGATTCAGGTGTATGGTTGTTACACAATGGCTCTGCATGCTTACCAATGGCTGCATATTTCTGTATCGGATGCTTGCTGCGTTTCATGTCAGGATGCTGTATCATTGCATTGGCAAAAGCACCCGCATAAGATGGGGTATGGTCATCAGCAATGCACTTTTTTTGTTCTTCATCCAGGGGCAAGGGGTAAGCATTGATAAAGGCATCTGAAACCAGGGTTCCCTCCTTTCCAACAATCTCAAGCAAGGCATCCAACAGTGTTTTCGGGCCTCCTTCCACTTTCCCGATGGAGCGCATGGACACTTTGAGGTGCAGCATATCACCCTGTTTTACACCCAGGTTTTTAATATCTTGTATCAGGTCTTGTTTTGTGATCATAGCACCCATAATGCGTTTAAAGTTTATTACTTGCCACTTTCCAAAGAATAAAAATAAATAATATATAATAAAAAAACAGCACTGAAGCAAAGCAAATCAGAAACATTTCGACAGGCCAGCTTACAATCCAGGCAATGGCAAAAACAGACAGGCTGAGAAACAACAATCCCAGTTGCCAGAACAATGAAATGTGTTGCCTTTCAAAAACCGAAAGGGTTACCGAAACAGGCGCCACAATTAGCCGGATAAAAAACAAAGGGATCAAAATGCGGGCATATTTACCGGCCACACGCCATTCTTCACCAAACACCAAAGCAAATATATCCTCTGCAAAAAGGAAAATCAGCAAAAACAAAGGAAAAGCTATCAGTAAAAGTTTTTTCAGGGTACTTTTAAAAACAATTTTTGCATGGCCGTGTTTTTTCCGGTGATCTACGGCTTCTTTATAATACACGTTGGAAAGGGATTTACCTATCAATGTGCCGGGCATACCGAGGACTCTGTTTGCAAGTGAATAAAAACCCACACTTGCAATGGAATACATGGCCGATATGAGAATACCTGTTAAATTCACAGAAGCTGAGTTTGCCAGCGTTGATGGCATGGTAAACAAGGGAAACCGCTTGTATCTTTTACCTTGCTGTATGATGTTTTGCTTATTCAAATGGCGGAAAAACCTGTTGATATCTACCTTACGTAAAAGCATAACTATCCCGGCAAAAAACCCGGTAATCTGACCAATGATCAACCCGGCAGGTGAGTTCACTATAATGCCTAATAACAACTGAAATCCCGTTCTTGATGACGCCCTTGAAATGTTAGCAGCAGAAATGTTCTTAAAATCTTTTTTCCGTGTTTTATAGTACCTTAACAGCCCGAACCAGCCCTGCAGAAGCACCGCCAGTGGCACAAAATACAACCAGAACTTAATGTCTGCGTTGCTGAGCCAGCCGGCAATCTGGTCTGCAAATAAACCGGCAAGTATAAAAAGCAATACTGAAAAACAAAATGAAACTATAAACCCAAGCCCCAACAGGTTCCATGCATCTTCTTTTTTATCGGGCAATACCAATGCCAGTTCATAACGCCCGTTTGCTACAGCCCCAAGAATAAGCGAAATCGATAAGAACAATTCAAACACGCCAAAATCTGCAGGTGTATAAATCCGGGTTAATATTGGTGTCAATAAAAGGGGAATTAACTGGGCAATGAGTGTACCACGGAATAATATCAGGAAATTATTCGTAAAATCAGACCGGTTTTTGTATTTGTTGAACAAATATTTTAGCATCACAACAGATGACAAGGGTGAAATAACGCTGTAAAAGTAACAATATTTCCCGTCAACGCATTTTACGGTCAGGATTTTCGTTGTACACAACAAAATATTTTCAAATATCGATAAATCGATAAAGTTTTATATCTTTCGATGCTAAACAGATCCGTTATGGCAGACAAACACATCATAAAAAAAGAAATTGGCAGGTGGTTTGACGATTTTGAAAAAGGTCAACTTATTTACCATGCTGCATCAAAAACCATTTTTGAGGACGATAACAACCGGTTTTCATTGATGACAATGAACCACCATCCGGTTCATACCAACCTTGATTACGCATCAAAACAGCAACACGGCAAGCCCCTGGTTGTCGGCACACTGGTATTCAGCCTTGTTGTGGGTATAACCGTGCCGGATATAAGCGGCAAAGCCATAGCCAACCTGATGTATGAAAACATTGATCATTTGCAACCTGTATTCATTGGCGACACTATTTATGCACGTACTGAAATTCTTGATGTCAGGGAATCAAAATCAAAACCCGACCGGGGCATTGTGTATGTTGAAACCACAGGTTACAATCAACACAACATTGACGTGTTGTGTTTCAGAAGAAAAGTATTGATAAAGAAAAAACCCACTGAATTATGAAAAATCAGTATCTGTTAAGAAGTCTCATGTTCGTTCCTGCCCATAACGAACGCCTGATGAACAAAGCAGTACAAACCAATGCGGATGTATTGTTGCTTGACATTGAAGATTCAGTGCTGCCAAAAGAGAATAAACAGGTAGCCCGTGATAACATAAAAAAAATGCTTGACAAGGGTGAATTTGGGAATCACCTTATTTTTCCCAGGGTCAATGACAGGGAAAGCGGGGAGTTGTTAAAAGATGTCCATCAGTTAACCCTTGAGGGCATCAACGGGTTTATGTACCCAAAATCACAAACAGGTGAGGACATTTATTTTTTTGACAAACTTTTGGAAACCATTGAATTTGAAAAGGGTTTTCCGCGAGGTACCTTTAAGATCATTCCGCTTATTGAAACTGCATCTGCGGTGCTTCACGCAGAAGGCATCTGTAAGGCTTCAGACCGCGTCATAGCCATTGCATTTGGTTGTGAAGATTTTATCACTGACCTTGCAGGCATTCACGACAAGCCGGGCAACAGCATATTTACCGCACGTGCTATGATCGCTATGGCAGCGAGAGCTACCGGAAGGATTCCCATTGACACGGTGCACATCAACATTCATGACCTTGATGATCTTGAAAAAAATTTACAAATTGCAAAAAATCTTGGTTTTGAAGGCATGCTTGTTCTACATCCCAAAGAACTTGATCTTGTTCATCAATACTTTTCCCCATCAGAAAAAGAGGTGGAAGAAGCAAAATACATTTTGCAACTTTCAGCAGAAGCAAGAAAAGATGCCAAAGGCGTTGCCATGATCAACGGAAAATTCATAGGCCCGCCCATGGTTAACACAGCACAAAAAACACTGGAAAAATATAAATTGATAAAAGAGAAGCCGTGATTTTACTGTTTTTTTGAGGCCCTGTCAAGTTCAACTAAAACAAGAATAATCACCATAAGGATCAAAAACAATACCGACCAGACAACAGCCTTTAAAACAGTGCTTTTGGGAACCGGAAATGCCTGCATATTGGCTGAAACCCTTATCGGATTATCATAGATCATCTGGCGTTTCAAATTCATTTTTTTCTCATAGAGTTCTATAAGTTCAGCATGCGATCCCGATAATATTACCTTTCCAGACTTATCTGTAACGTCAGGCGAATTCTCAATAATTTGTGTTTGATAATGATTGAGTTCATCTATTTCCTCATTTAACACATCCAGATAATCCTGTTTTAGCTGCTGCTCAAGTTCAAATTGTTTTTTGTAATCCATTCTTGACCCTAAAAAGTCTTCAATGTGTTTTTGCATTTTTTCAATGATACTGGTATCGCTGACAACAAAACGAATTATGATGGCCTGATTCATGGATGTGGTGTCAAAACGGAATTCCTTAACATTATGTATAATTTCAGGATCATCACCAAATACAGGCTTAAGCATTTTCACAGACGTATTGCCCTGATTATCCATCATGGGTAAAAAAGCACTGTATAAATTATTTTTGGAAACAACGGAAGAAGATATTGAAATATTCGAATTGTAATTATCACTAAAAAAGCCGGATCTAAAAAAGCCAAACAGGGCACCAACAATAACAGTAATCAACAACACAAGCCTCCATCGCCTGACAAAATTTTTTACATACCTGTAAAGTTCAACAATACTGATTTCTTTATCTTCTCTATTCATAATCATTCTATTATTTCATCAATTTGATAATCATTTCTGTCACTGCCTGTACGGGATATTAATTCTGCCAAAAATCCCGCCAGGAATAACACAACGCCAATCACCATACATGTAAGTGCAATGTAAAAATACGGATTTTGGGTGACACGTTCGAGAATAACGCCATGGCTCACTGCCACAATTTTCCGGATACCAAGATACAGAGCAGAAGCAAACCCCAAAATAAACACAACCGTTCCCATCACACCAAAAAGGTGCATAGGCCGTTTTCCGAATCTGGTAATGAATAACACTGACATCAGATCAAGAAATCCGTTGATGAATCGTTCAAAGCCAAATTTTGTTTTGCCGAATTGCCGTTTTCTGTGTTGCACCACTTTTTCACCAATTTTATAAAACCCTGCCTGCTTAACCAACACCGGAATGTAACGATGCATCTCGCCATACACTTCAATGCTTTTTACCACTTTGTTGCGGTATGCTTTCAGCCCACAGTTAAAATCATGCAATTTAATGCCGGTGGCTTTTCTGGCCACCCAGTTGTAAAATTTACTGGGGATGGTTTTACTGATGGGATCATAGCGTTTCTTTTTCCAGCCGGATACCATGTCAAACCCATGCTTTTTGATCAGGCTGTACAAATCCGGAATTTCATCGGGTGAATCCTGCAAATCTGCATCCATTGTGATAACCACATCACCCCGGGCATTTTGAAATCCTGTATGTAATGCAGCAGATTTTCCATAATTGCGCCGGTATCTGAAGGCCCTCAGCACATCACCATACTGTTGTTTCAGCTCATTGATGACTTTCCATGAACCATCTTTGCTGCCATCATCCACCATCAACACTTCATAAGATAAACCCGCTTTTTTCACAACTTGCGATATCCACTCCATCAGGGGAGAAAGGGATTCATCTTCGTCATATAAAGGCACTATTATGGTCAGATCGGGATTGTTACTCATATTTCGTTTCTTCAATTTTATTATCATTATCCTGAAGGGAAACCTGCTTTAACCCTTTTGTAAATGCCGATGATAGTAAGGCTCCAACAAATCCCCACCATGCAATTTGAAATATGCTCATGACAGATATCATTAAAGGGGTAATGAATTTCTCTTGCATTTCCAAAGCTTTCTGCTCGGCTGAAGCAGGCAAATTTTGTTGTATTACAGCTAATTCAGCCTGCTGCCGTATATACTCAATCATATCAGGGGCAATAAAAGCAAAAAACACATAATTATAAATGGCCAGTATCAAAGCAGCAAAAACACCGGTCATAAAACCAACCCCAAGTGCCTTGCCATAAGTTATTGTTTGCCCGGGATTTTCATTTTTGTAAAATACCTGCGAAACAACAATCATAGCAATAACAATTAGCACTTGTACCCATTGCATGATTTTTGATTCTCCAATATCTGCCATGTAACTTATCAGCGAAAGGATGATCACAACCAATGCTGCCAGAAATCCCCAGCTCAAAGCGTGCTTCCATGCAGGTTTTAAAGATTTTTCCATACGACCTATTATTATAGTACAAAACAATTATCAGACAAAGATAAAATTTTTATTCATCATTATTATTTTTGTTGTGTAATATTTTTTTTACTTTTGCAGTCCGGGTAAGTCTTGTACGACCAGCTCCCGCTGAACTCCCCCAGGTCCGGAAGGAAGCAAGGGTAAGCGGTTGTAGCGGTGCGATGCAAGTAGCTTACCCGGTTTTATTTTAACCTGATTTTACAACAATTACCCAAAACACAAAACACGGAACCTTAAAATAATTTCCTTACATTTGCTGCTGTTTTCTAAAAAATGAAGAAGAAAATGAAACATTACAAACGACACCTCATTACAGCAGCCTTACCTTATGCCAACGGGCCAGTACATATCGGGCACCTTGCCGGAGTGTATGTCCCTGCCGATATTTATGTCCGCTACCTGAGACAACGCGGAAAAGACACAAAATTTATTTGTGGAAGCGACGAACATGGTGTACCCATTACCCTGAAAGCAAAAAAAGAAGGCGTAACGCCCCAGGAAATTGTTGACAGGTATCATCACATGATTAAAGATGCATTCGATGAATTTGGAATCAGTTTTGACATATATTCCCGCACCAGCAATAAAGAACATCACAAAACAGCTTCTGAATTTTTTAAAACATTGTATAATAAAGGTGAATTTATTGAGCAAACAACAGAGCAATACTACGATGAACAGGAAAATCAATTTCTTGCTGACAGGTACATTACGGGAACATGTCCAAAATGTGGTTACGAAGAAGCCTATGGAGACCAATGCGAAAAATGTGGATCTTCGCTATCTCCTAAAGAACTTATCGCACCCAAATCAGCCATAAGCGGAAATAAACCCGTACTTAAAAAAACCAAACACTGGTATTTGCCCCTGGACAAATACGAAAATGAACTCCGTAAATGGATACTGGAAGAGCACAAAGAGTGGAAACCAAACGTATATGGTCAGTGTAAATCCTGGCTCGACAGCGGCTTAACTCCACGCGCCGTGTCAAGGGACCTCAAATGGGGTGTACCAGTCCCTCTTGAGGATGCCAAAGATAAAGTGCTTTACGTCTGGTTTGATGCGCCCATTGGATACATTTCCGCCACAAAAGAACTCACGGATGATTGGGAAAAATACTGGAAAAATAAAGACACACGTCTGATTCATTTTATCGGTAAAGACAACATTGTTTTTCATTGCATTGTTTTTCCATCCATGCTGAAACACGAAGGCAGTTATATCCTGCCGGATAACGTTCCTGCCAACGAATTCCTGAACCTTGAGGGCGATAAAATTTCCACCAGTAAAAACTGGGCGGTCTGGTTACACGAATATGTAAAAGATTTTCCCGGAAAACAGGATGTTCTCAGGTATGTACTGACAGCCAATGCGCCCGAAACCAAAGACAACAATTTTTCATGGAAAGATTTTCAGGCCAGAAACAACAACGAGCTGGTAGCCAATCTGGGCAATTTTGTCAACCGAAGCATCGTGCTTACCCATAAATATTTCGATGGGAAAGTGCCTGCCCCCGGAAAATTTTCGGCAGATGAAAAAGACATTATTAAAGAGGTGTTTGCATTGAAAAAATCCATCACCGAAAAAATTGAAACATTTAAGTTCAGGGAAGCCCTCCAAAGCTTTATGAACATGGCACGTGCCGGGAACAAATACCTGGCCGATACCGAACCCTGGATACGCATCAAAACCGATCCGGAAAAAGTTCAAACCATATTATATGTATGCCTGCAATTATCAGCACAACTGACACAGCTGGGAGATGCATTCCTCCCCTTCTCCATGAAGAAGCTGCGGGAGTTTCTGAATACCAGTCTGCATAACTGGCCGGAAGAGGATACTTTTGAACTGTTGAAACCAGGCCACAAAATAAACAAAAGCGGACTGCTGTTTGAAAAAATTGATGATAAGGCAATACAGGCACAATATGACAAACTTGTTGCTGCAAAAAAAAGCAATGAAGAGAACAAAGAGGCCAAACCGGAACCTCTAAAAGAACCATGCGATTTTGATGATTTCATGAAAATGGACATCAGGCTGGCTACCATTGTGAAAGCGGAAAAAGTGCCGAAAACAAAAAAACTACTTAAGTTAAACCTAGATATCGGAGGCGATAAACGTACCGTTGTTGCAGGCATTGCTGAATATTACAACCCGGATGAAATTACCGGCAAGCAGGTGGCTTACCTTGCCAACCTGAAACCCAAAAAACTCCGTGGAATTGAATCCCAGGGCATGGTGCTCATGGCCAAAGAACCAAATGGAACCTTACGCTTTATGCAACCCGATGAAAAAGGAAAACCCGGCGCTGTCATTGGATAATAACCCAAAACACAGAACCCGGAACACGAAACAATTTCCCCCTTATTTAATCTCATTTAAAATTATTCTTTCCATCAACTAAATGTTAAAGGACAGTTTTTTTTATCAGGAAACTTTTTAGTTTTGTCAGCAAATTAAGAGGATATGAAATGAGCAGCAAAACAAGGGTTGAACATAAAGGCATTGTTGACCACTGCCAGGACAATTCGGTTTTTGTGAAAATATTCGCTGAATCTGCTTGTGCTTCCTGCAAGATTCAAAGCGTTTGCGGCATGGATACCAAAGAAAAAATCATTGAAATCGATGACGCACCACCGGAATATCATCATGGTGAGCATGTTGTTGTCAGCATCAGTCAAAAGCACGGATATAAAGCCCTGTTCATCGGATACCTTTTGCCATTTCTCGTTTCTCTTTTTACACTTATTTTATGTGTCAACATTACCGGGAACGAAGGCCTTAGTGGCCTCATATCGGTTTTAATATTGGCCCCTTATTTTTTGATTCTGAAAATGTTACGCCCAAGATTAAAAAAATCTTTTCGTTTCAATCTAAACAAAACACACGAATAATATGGAAATTATACTTTATACTTTGTTATCACTGAGCGGACTGGGAATTATTCTGGCATTGATTCTGTATGTTGTTGCTCAGCGCTTTAAAGTGGTAGAAGATCCCCGCATTGATGAAATTGATGAATTGCTGCCGGGTGCCAACTGCGGTGGTTGCGGATATCCCGGATGCAGGGGATTTGCTGAAGCCCTGGTTGAAGCAGACAGCCTGGATGACTTTTATTGCCCGGTTGGCGGCAATGAAACCATGAAAGCAGCAGCCAAAATATTGGGCAAGGAAGTAGCTGAAAAAGAAAAACAGGTCGCTGTAGTACGCTGCCAGGGAAGTCCTGAACACAGGAAAAAAACCAGCGTTTACGATGGACCGAAATCATGTGTGTTGGCAAGCCAGACTTACAGTGGCGATACAGACTGCCCCTATGGATGCCTTGGTTTAGCAGATTGTGTGGACGTGTGTAACTTTGATGCCATACACATGAACCCTGAAACCAACTTACCGGAAGTCATAGATGAAAATTGCACCGCCTGCAATGCATGCGTTGAAGTCTGCCCACACGATATCATAGAGTTGAGAAACCTTGGCAAGAAAAGCCGGCGGGTTTTTGTCAGTTGTGTTAACAAGGACAAAGGCGGGCCTGCTAAAAAGGCTTGTGATGTGGCCTGTATTGGGTGCGGAAAATGCGTCAAGGAATGTCCTTTTGATGCCATTACCCTTGAAAACAACCTGGCTTATATTGATTATGAAAAATGTAAGCTTTGTCGTAAATGTGCCCCGGTTTGCCCTACAGGTGCTATTCTTGAGATGAATTTTCCACCCAAAAAGAAAAAATCGGAAAAAAAACCCCAGGCCAAAAAAGAAACAGAGAATATCAGTCAATCGAATGATAATACTAACAAGCCGTCTGAAAGCAAACAGGAACAAAAGAAATCAGATTCAGGCGAAACCAAAGCATAAGGAGGAAATGCCATGTTAAAGACCTTTCCAAAAGGTGGTGTACATCCCGCAGAAAATAAACTTTCAGCCGGGAAAGGAATCAAGATAATGCCTTTGCCCAAGCAGGTAATCGTTCCCGTTTCACAACACATTGGAGCGCCTGCACAACCGGTTGTAAAACGAGGCGATAAAGTAAAAACCGGCACCTTGATAGCCAAAGCCGGTGGTTTTGTTTCATCAAATTTACATTCCCCGGTATCCGGAAAAGTGAAGAAAATTGATAACATGATGGATGCGGCCGGGTTTAAAAAACCATGTATCATCATTGATACAGAGGGCGATGAGTGGGAAGAAGGAATTGATACAAGCAAAGACTTAATAAAAGACATCAGCGCTACACCCGAAGAAATTCGCAATAAAATTGCCGATGCCGGGATTGTTGGTTTAGGTGGTGCTACATTTCCTACACACGTAAAACTTTCAATACCGGATGGTAAAACCATCGATCATATCATCATCAACGGGGCAGAATGTGAACCCTATCTGACATCCGATCACCGCGTGATGCTCGAAAAAGGACACCAGCTTCTGGTTGGCACACAGCTGCTGATGAAAGCCACAAACGTCACCAAAGCCATCATCGGCATTGAAAACAACAAACCAGATGCCATAGAATTCCTTACGAGCATTGCAAAGGATTACGATGGCATACAAATCCAGGCTCTGAAAACACAGTATCCGCAAGGGGGTGAAAAACAGCTCATCAAAGCGCTGCTTAACAGGGAAGTACCCTCAGGAGGCTTACCCCTCGATATTGGTTGTGTTGTGCAGAATGTTGGCACTACCGTTTCCGTTTATGAAGCGGTTCAAAAAAACAAACCACTCTTTGAGCGTGTGGTATGCGTAACCGGAAAATCCGTGAAAGAACCATGTAATTTGCTTGCCCGGGTCGGGGCGCCTTTGTCTGAACTGATTGAAGAAGCAGGCGGATTACCCAAAGACACAGGAAAAGTTGTCAGTGGCGGGCCAATGATGGGAAAAGCAATAAGCACAATAAACGTCCCGGTAACCAAAGGAACAAGTGGCATTACCATTTTCAACAGAAAAGAAAGTAACCGTGACACTGAATTAAATTGCATACGTTGTGCACGTTGCGTTGAAGCATGCGCAGCAGGAATTGAACCATACCTTTTAAGAAACATTTCAGAAAATGAAGACTGGGAAATGCTGGAAAATGAACATGTAATGGATTGTATTGAATGCGGTTCATGCAGCTATACATGCCCTGCCAATGTGCCACTGCTGGATTTTATCCGGCTGGGAAAAGCAAACGTAAGTCAAATCATCAGATCAAGAAAAAAATAGACCCATGAATACCAATAAATTAATTGTATCTCAATCACCACACGTCAGCGATAAAGACTCGGTACAAAAGATTATGTACACTGTTTTAATTGCGTTGGTACCTGCTTTTTTGGTATCTGTGTATTTCTTTGGACTTGATGCCATTCGTGTACAGGCAATTGCAGTTGCAGCCTGTATTTTAGTAGAATGGGTTATCCAGAAATTTTTGATCAAAGGGAACAATACCATTCCGGACGGCTCAGCCATTCTTACAGGTGTGTTGCTGGCATTCAATGTCCCTGCAAATCTGCCCTGGTGGATCATTGTTATCGGTGCCATTGTCGCCATTGGAATTGGAAAAATGTCTTTTGGCGGTTTGGGGAAAAATCCATTTAACCCTGCACTGGTTGGCCGTGTGTTTATGCTGATCTCTTTTCCGGTGCAAATGACAAGCTGGCCAAAAGTACAAGTGCTCAACTTTGCCATGACAGATGCCGAAACCGGTGCTACACCATTGGCTATCATGAAAGAAGGCATTGCCAACGGCGAACCCGTCAGTAAAATCATGAACAACATGCCAACATCATACAGCGACTGGCTTACCGGTGAAATGGGCGGATCACTGGGTGAAATTTCTGCCATCGCGCTAATCATTGGTGGAATATACCTTGTATGGAAAAAAATCATCCCGTTGGCTACCCCGCTGTCCATTATTGGCAGCATTGCTTTGTTTACAGGTGTGTTGCACCTTATTGATCCCCAAAGTTTTGCCGATCCGGCTTTTCATTTACTAACAGGCGGCGTTATGCTGGGGGCCATTTACATGGCTACCGACATGGTTACCTCGCCTATGACTAAAAAAGGCATGTGGATTTACGGCATTGGGATTGGGGTTATCACAGTACTTATAAGGGTATGGGGAGCCTACCCCGAAGGCGTGTCCTTTGCCATCCTGATCATGAATGCTTTTGTGCCGCTTATAAACCGGGGCATGAAACCAAAATTGTTTGGTGAAAAAAAGAATCAAAAATAAATGACATTGCATAATATTAAATAACAGCTTATTATGGCAAAAAAAGAATCAACATTACTGAACATGGTCCTGACACTTTTCCTGGTGACAGCAGCAGCAGGACTGGCACTTGCCCTTGTGTACAATGCCACCTATGAACCCATACAGGAGTCAAAAAAGAAAGACCTTAAAATAGCATTGAGCAGGGTATTGCCCGATTTTGATAAAATAGAGCCGAATACAGGGATTGAAGTAATGCCTGAAGATGGTTCTGATCCGCTGGTATTTTACCCTGCTTATGCTGGCGAAAAACACATCGGTACAGCGGTAAAATCATATACTGATAAAGGGTTCAGCGGAAGGATCTGGATCATGGTGGGTTTTTTACCTGATGGTACCATCAACAACACGGCCGTGCTTGAACACAAAGAAACACCAGGCCTTGGTGATAAAATGGAAGCTGAAAAAAGCGATTTTCCTGAACAATTTAAAGGGAAAAATCCTGCCGATTTTACCCTTAGCGTTACAAAAGACGGTGGTAATGTAGATGCGATCACGGCAGCTACCATTACTTCAAGGGCTTTTTGTGATGCAGCAGATCGTGCATACAGCGCATTCATAAACAAAAAAACGGAGGAAATGAACAATGAATAAATGGAAAGTTTTTTCGAAAGGTTTTATTAAAGACAATCCGGTTTTTGTCCTGCTGCTCGGACTCTGCCCGGTGCTCGGTGTTACAACCTCTGCCATCAACGGCCTGGGAATGGGGCTGGCAACCACTTTTGTGTTGTTTATGTCAAACACCGTCGTATCGCTGGTGAAATCAGTAATCCCAAGCAAAGTCAGAATACCGGCATTTATTGTTATAATTGCATCCTTTGTTACCATTGTTGACCTCGTGATGAAAGCTTACCTCCCTGATTTACATGCACAATTGGGGCTTTTTATCCCGCTGATTGTGGTAAACTGCCTGGTAATGGGACGTGCAGAAGCTTTTGCTTCTAAAAATACCCTGGGATTATCCATGCTCGATGGATTGGGCATGGGGCTTGGCTTTGCCTTTGCACTAACAATGCTGGGGGCTGTCAGGGAAATCCTTGGAAGCCTCTCAATCTTTGGGATTACAATTGCACAGGCCGATGGCATGCTGGTATTTGTACTTGCTCCAGGGGCTTTCCTGGGACTGGCCTATTTAGTTGCTATCATGAGAAAATTTACCGATAAATAAAAACCTAAAATATTTGTTACCATGGAATATATTTTAATCATAATCAGCGCTGTTTTTGTTAACAACATTGTCCTTGCTCAATTCCTCGGAATTTGTCCTTTTGTCGGGGTTTCTACAAAAGTAAAAACCGCCACAGGAATGAGCGGTGCTGTTCTATTTGTGATGTTTATCGCAACCGTGATTACATGGCTGATACAAAATTACATCCTTGTCCCTTTCAAGATCGAATACATGCAGACCATTGCATTTATTTTGGTCATATCATCCCTTGTGCAAATGGTTGAGATCATCCTGAAAAAAATCAGCCCTTCCCTGTTTCAGGCCCTGGGTGTGTTTTTGCCTTTGATCACAACCAATTGTGCCATCCTCGGTGTCACATTGCTTACCATTCAAAATGACTTTAACCTGCTTGAAGCGGTGTTCTTTGCCATTGGTCACGCAGCCGGTTTTGCATTGGCACTCATACTGTTTGCCGGACTGCGTGAACACCTCGAATTGATGAGGCTTCCCAAAGGTATGCGCGGCGTGCCGGCAGCTTTGGTAGTGGCTGGTATTTTGTCGCTGGCATTTATGGGATTTGCCGGACTCGTATAAACCGGATTCATCACAATAGTAGCATCTGCAACATTTTAATTTTAACCGGGGTGTTATTAAACCACATTGCTTTTAATAAACATAATAGCGGTTGATAATTCTCATTTTATGATAAACAAAACACCTATATATTTGTTATATTTTTAACAAACTAAAAAGGAGGATCATACTATGAGTAATTATTCAGAACAAGCAAATGCAGTATTTGATTTTATTGGAACATTATCCAAAGAAAATCCCGGTATTGCAGAAGGATTTGGAAAAATGCATCACGCAACCGGTGAAGACAAAGCGTTGACAGCAAAACACAAAGAACTTATCGCCCTTGGCATTGCTATTTCCATTCGTTGTGAAGGCTGTATTGCCTGTCATGTACAGGCTGCCCTTAAAGCTGGAGCATCGCATGAAGAAATTGTTGAAACCATTGGCGTGTCAGTAGTCATGGGCGGAGGCCCATCAATCGTGTATGGTGACAAAGCTTACAAAGCCATGAAAGAAATGATGTAATTTATCCATTCCATTTTATTGAGCCTGTATGGTTTGCGCTGTACAGGCTTTTTTTATATCATATTACCTTAAACACCCAAAATACACCTGAACCACGAAGCCATTAGCAATTTCATAAAAATTGACTGCAAAACCTTATTTTGAAGATTGATATTCTTTCATGATGTTGTTGAAAGTGTCCTGAACTGAAATGATCTTTTTTGCCAGGTAAGCATTGGCACCTGCGAAAGCATAACCACTGTTAAAATTACCCTTAAATGCACTGTATAATGCGTTCATAATACAGTACGGTGTAGTAGTAATATCACAGGACCTTATGCATTTAAACGGACATTTCACAGGATGTTTTTTACCCTGGTTCAGCTTTTCTATGAATTTGTTATGGATTGCTCTGCCTGGCATACCTACCGGGCTTATAATTATCTCCATATCTTCTTTTTTTGATTCAAGATAACTGTTTTTAAATGACTCGGAGGCATCACATTCATCTGTAGTAACAAAACGTGTCCCCATTTGAACACCGGTTGCACCAAGTTTTTGCATGTTTGAAATATCCTGACCGGAATAAACACCACCCGCAGCAATTACCGGAATAGTTTTCCCTGATTTTATTTCAAATTCCTGCACTACTGATACCACATCAGGTAAAATGTGTTCCAGGGAATAATTGGCATCTTTTATTTGAGCGGTTTTAAATCCAAGATGTCCGCCTGCTTTCGGTCCTTCAACCACCACAGCATCCGGCAGGTAATTGTAATGTTGTTGCCATTTCATACAGATAATCTTTGCCGCTCTGCCTGATGAAACTATCGGAACCAGTTTTGTCACGCTGTCGCTTTTTAAAAAGCCTGGCAGATCTAACGGCAAGCCTGCGCCGCTGAATATGATATCGGCTTTCTCCGAAATGGAGGTTTGTACCATATCAGCAAAATTTGACATGGCAACCATGATGTTAACACCAACGATCCCATTGGATTTTGTTCTGAATTTTTTAATTTCTTCTCTCAATCCCTGGATGCTGTCCTGGATAAAATCAGAATTCTTTTTGCGATATAATAAACCAAGTCCTGCACTTGCAATTACACCAACACCGCCTTGATTTGCCACTGCTGATGCCAGGCCTGATAAAGAAATCCCAACTCCCATGCCACCCTGAATGATGGGTACAGGAATTATGGTATTTCCAATTTGTATTGGGTTCATATTTTTTATATTCATAATAATAACCGGATTACCGGTGGATTTTAATTGTAATTAATACTCCTTTTACTTCTATTAAAATGGTAAAGTTGAATTTTTATCTACCCCCACATTAACTACCTCAAAGTTAATCAAATAATATTTACTTGTCAAATAAATTTATACCTTCTGTAAATGAGCCACAAAACAATAAGGCATCAAAAAATATTCGGATGCGACAGAAAATCCGGAACTTAAATCCACTGAAAAACGTCAGATTTTCATGTAATATTTCAATATTTATTACTCACAAAAACAAATTTGACATGTATATGTAGCCTTACCCATAAATTTGTACTTTTACAACCAATATCAAAACAAGCTGTTATGGGTACGAATACATTTAAAATACAACTCAATTCAGAAATCGGGAAACTCAATGGCGTAATTCTGCATACCCCCGGAGCAGAAGTTCAGAACATGACACCTGAAAATGCAGAGCGCGCCTTATACAGCGACATTCTGAACCTCAAAGTAGCCCGTGAAGAATACAGGCAATTGTCTGGTTTCCTGTCAAAAATAACAAATACATACCAGGTAAAAGCGCTGCTGGAAGAGCTTTTACAAAACAGCCGCCTGCGGGAAAATCTTCTTGACAGGATTTGCGACAATGAAGATGCCATGAATCATCGTCCCCTTTTAGACGACATGGATGCCAAAAACCTTGCCCAACAGATCATTGAAGGGGTAATCCTGGAAAAGAACACACTGACAGCTTACCTGAGTAAAGACAGGTACGCCTTGAAACCACTGCATAATTTCTTTTTTACACGGGATGCTGCCATTGCCATCAACGATAAAGTGCTCATTTCCCGTATGGCGAACAAAGTGCGGGAGCGCGAATCCATCATCATACAGTCTGTATTTGATTTTCATCCTTTGTTTTCGGCAAACACCGTCAATCCGGTTGAAGACAAACACTTTGACGAACAAACTACCATCGAAGGCGGTGATGTGCTTGTAGCAAAACACGATGTGCTTCTCATTGGTAACAGCTCCAGGACAACATCACAGGGCATTGATTATTTATTGCATCGCCTGCAGCAGCGCAAAGAAAACATGCACATCCTCGTTCAGGAATTGCCTTATACGCCGGAATCATTTATCCACCTGGACATGGTTTTTACTTTTTTGGACAAGGATAAGTGCATGGTATATGAGCCGCTGATCTTAAAACCAAGCCGTTTTCAAACGGTGCATATTGTTGCCGACAATGGAAAAATCAGCATTTTTGAAGAAGAAAACCTGCTTTCTG
The DNA here is from genome assembly GCA_964527535.1 of uncultured Bacteroidales bacterium. Classification (GTDB taxonomy): domain Bacteria; phylum Bacteroidota; class Bacteroidia; order Bacteroidales; family ML635J-15; genus JAQIBY01. The sequence goes on along the minus strand of CAZGPW010000032.1, from coordinate 2,712 downwards.
CCCTGAAGAAACTGGGAATGGATATGCAACCTGTCATCTGCGGCGGGACAACAGACCAGTGGATTCAACAACGTGAACAATGGCACAGCGGGGCTAACTTTTTTGCTTTTGAACCAGGAAAAGTTGTCGGGTATGAGCGAAACAACTATACCATTGAAGAAATCAACAACCATGGTTTTGAAGTGATAAAAGCAGTGGATGTTATTAACGGGAAAACCCATCCCGGGGATTATAAAAAATGTGTGGTGACCATAGGTGGATCAGAACTTTCACGGGGCGGTGGCGGTGCCCGGTGTATGACCATGCCGTTCAACCGGGATGATATCGACTGGTAATCCCCCCCTACCGCATTATCACAATACCCTTGTTCTTTACCAACAGGGATATGACTTTTTCAATGTTGCGTTTTTGTTGCAGCAGGTTAATAATTTCATTTTCTTCTGCCTTTTGATTTTGTAATTCCTTAATTTTCTTTATCGTCTTATCCTGCGCTTTTTGCATCACTTTTCGTTTATACTGATGTATCAGGTTGGGAATATATTCATGCAGGTTATCTTCAGCCGTTTGCACGTAAGTGCCCCGCTTTTCCCAAAACTTGTGCAAATGATACTTGGTAACACATAATTCTGCTGAAATACGGGCAATGTCGGGATCCGGATGCCTGGTAAAATATTGCTGGTTGATTTCTTTTCCATTGGTAAGCAAATCAGCCACTTCCTTAAAAAGCTTGTGATACAGCAAATTCTCAAATTTTAATTCATCGTTTCTGATTTCGTTGATGATGTAATCAGCCACGGTACGTTCCACACCGGATTCTTCATCCTTACTGAACACTTTGTTACCATACATCAGCAAAAAGCCGATGATCTCCTTTTCATGTTCTTCAAAAATAATGTTGGTAACGTTTGACGGAACAGCAGGGGTTGGTTCACTTTGGCTATGCAGTTGTTGGCGCTTTTGCTGTTTTTGCTTTTCTCTCAGGTATTTTGCCCTGAACTTTTGCAATTCCCTGTACAAAACATCCTCTTCAAAATCCATCATCCGGCTCACCGCCTGGATGTATGTGGATTGCTTGATGGAGTTATCCAGCATGGATATACTGCGTACAATGGAACCTATCATCTCTGCACGTTTTACAGGATCATGGCGGGCTTCATCCAGCAACAGGTTGGTTTTGAATTGTATGAAATCCTTCTGATGGACATCAATATATTCACGGATTTTGTCAGGGCTGTTGTTCTGTGCAAAAGAGTCGGGATCTTCCCCATCAGGAAACATCACAAGCTTAACATTCATGCCTTGTTCCAGGATCATATCAATCCCACGCAATGAAGCTTTTAAACCTGCAGGATCACCATCATACAAAATCGTAATGTTCTCGGAAAAACGCCGTATCAAACGTATCTGATCTTCTGTAAGGGATGTTCCCGACGATGCAACTACATTCTCAATGCCTTTCTGGTGCAAAGATATCACGTCGGTATATCCTTCAACCAAGAAACATACATCCTGCTGCACGATAGCACGTTTTGCCTGAAAAATACCATAGAGAATTTTACTTTTATGATACACCTCCGATTCAGGAGAATTCAGGTATTTTGCTGTTTTTTTGTCATCCGCTTTCAACGCCCTTCCACCAAAACCAATCACCCTGCCGGCGATTGAATGTATGGGAAACATCACACGCCCGCTGAAACGATCAGCCTGCCAGTCATCCCTGACAATGGTCAAACCCGTTTTTCCCAAAAATTCAAGCTTATACCCTTTGCCAAGAGCGTATTTTGTAAATGTATCTTTGCCTTCAGGGCAATAACCCAGGTCAAATTTTTCGATCATCTGATCATTGATACCTCGTTCCCTGAAATAAGATAGCCCTACAGCACGTCCGCGCTCATCTTCCACAAGATGAGACACAAAGTATTTCCTGGCAAATTCATTGACCACCATCATGCTTTCACGCATGTCCCTCTTTGCAATGTCCTCGTCACTGCTCCGCTCCTCATCCACAGGAATGTTATATTTCTTTGCCAGATGTTTCAATGCCTCTGGATAAGACATGTGCTCGTGTTCCATCACAAACTGCACCACATTGCCTCCTTTGCCGCAGCCAAAACATTTGTATATTGCCTTTGACGGCGATACATTGAACGACGGGGTTTTTTCATTGTGAAACGGGCATAAACCAATGTAATTTGTGCCGCGACGTTTCAATTGTACAAAATCGCTTATAACATCCACTATTTCAGCGGTATCAAATATGCGGTCTATGGTTTCTCTTTTGATCATTTTTTTATGATTTCAGTAGGTCAAAGTTAATCATTTTATGGGATTTCTTTGTGGTAAAAATCTAAAACTTTAAGTTTTTTTGAACCGTTTATTCTAATACGATATTTTATAGACTGATACATGTTTATTAATTATTTTCTTCTGATAAGAACTAACAAAGCAGAAACTGCTTATAGATTATGCTTTGGTAAATTTTAAGTTGTAATGTAACACAGATTGGCCGGATTTGCACAGACTTTTCTGCATGTCCTCAATTTACCTGATCTGAATCAACATCGTTTATCCGTGATTATGCGTTGCATCCGTGTTATCTGTGTTCTATTTTTAAGGTTCTACTGCAAACTTAGTGGGTAATGGTAATGATTGAATTATTACTGTTGAGTAAAAATTAAGAATTAGAAAAAATAAACGCTCGTCAATAAAAAT
>CAZGPW010000031.1:0-5293 GCA_964527535.1 uncultured Bacteroidales bacterium | reverse complement strand
TACATATTGTTCCTTTTTAGCTTGTTTATGATTGCTCAGGCCTCAGCGCAATCCCGCAAAGCCGGCCCCATCAACAGTGGTTTTGTGTTTATTGACGGGGAATACATTGAGCCGCCTTATACTGTTAAGCGTAAAGGCATGACTGTGTATCTGAATCATATCCAAATAATGCAAGAGCAAAAAGTATTGACAAAAGAGGACTTTTTGCTTCCGAAAAAAGAACCGGGGATTCCGCCTGAACTAAAAAAAGAAGACGATATTGATAAAATGTATACATACACTTATGAAAACACCCGTCATGCTTATATTTCCGCTCAAAGGTATTATTATCTAATGAATTATACTTTTGATGTCGCAATTCAGAAGTCAATAAATTATTATAAATCATTGCCTAATATAAAAGAAACTAATGGCACACAAGTATTAACTGCTATCACTTATAGCGGCGATACAGGAAAAATTGCAATTTCAAGTGGATCTGCCAGGGATTTTAGTAAAAGATTTGGCCCGGGTGGAGAAGGCCTTCCCAAACGAAGAAAATACATAGAGTATGTCAACCAACAAGTGCAAAGCATTGGAAATGCATTAAAATCAGGCAAAATATACTTTGTTTTTAATGACACAACCCGTTTTGATGATTATGCCCGGTTTTATCTCTCCCCACATAACGGAAAAAAAATACTCATGCAATTAAACACGGTGTGTGCATCTGACAGCCTGAGTTTTGAGAAAAAAAAGGCTTACATTAAAGAAAACATTTTAAAAAGTAACCAATCGCATCCCTACCTCGATAAAATCATTAACAATTTTAGCGTGGATGAAGAGCGGGTGAAATCAGACGATAACAATACCACAGGGCACCTGAAAAAGGACATGGATAATTTGAATAAAAATGATGAAAAGCCAAAGAGCAACAACAAAAATGTAAACATGGCCTACAGCCCGCAAAACATCAATATGAACATTGGTTCTCCTGACCCCTGGTCAAATCGGTATTTTTTACATACCAGTTTTGATAATTTATGCTTGAATTTGAGTGAACTGACTATCGATCAAGGCTATGCTAACCCTGTGTATTACGTAGATTACACAAACGGCGATGATAACTGGGGTAACCTGACTTATGATAATTTCATAAATTTTGCAAATGCAGGCATTAATTTTTGGGTATCCCATGGTACGGAAAAAATACCGGGAAATGAAAATTCAGGTTACATTGAAGTCATTTACGCAAACTCAGATAACGATTTATTGAATTGGTTTAATGGCAATTCTCAGACAGGGTTTGGTATATTACATGAAGATATCGCAGACAACAATGGGTGGAATGGCACAAACCCTGTTCCTTATGTATTAGTAGCCTATCCTGAGGTAGCACAACAATACTGGAGCGATGACATCAGCACAAACAAAAGCATTACTGTTTTTGGAGTATGTTATTCATATCAAAATGGCTTTGTTGCAGCTTGCGGTAGTGGTGGAGCTTGCTTTGGTTATGAAGTAAATGCTTCGAGCTCAAATGTTATAAACACCATGAATAACCGTTTATTTAAGCGATTAAATGGAACAACTTTAGATGGTGGTGAGTTTATACGCAATACAAAAGATGCCATGGATGATCTAACCAGTATCGATGGATTCAAAATGTACCCTTCCAATGCCGTGATTTCCCTCTGCCCAACCATCACCGAAAAATATCCCACTGAAAATGCAACAGTAGCAAGTAGTGTACCAAGCGGCCATATTAAATTTGACACATGGTGTGATGCCGGGCAATCTGCCAATAACGCGTTAAGTTTTGATGTTCAAAATGGTGATATTTCTGAAAATTTTGATGTTTCCTGGGAAGGAAGTGATAACAAATCCAATCAAATCAACTTTCAGTGGAGCGGAACTTATGGTGAAGTAACGGTAAATGTCAACCCCGAATACATCCGTTCATACAATGGTGGGCAGCGATTGGATTATGATGGCGTTACGCCAAATGCAGACCAGGGTTCTTATACCTTTACGGTGGATGATGATATTCCTACTGAAGCGCCTGTGGCTGATTTTGAAGCTGATCAGACTTCAATTATTGTCGGTAATCAAGTTAACTTTACAGATTTATCAACAGGTGCACCATCTTCATGGCAATGGAATTTTGGGGATGGAGGTACCTCAAGCTTAAAAAATCCTTCCCATACTTATAATTCACAAGGATATTATACTGTTTCTTTATCTGTAACAAACAGTTATGGCTCTGACACCGAAACAAAATCAAATTATATCCATGTAACTGAACAAACAACGGAATTAAACGCTGATTTTAGTGCAAGTTCAACAAGCATTACAGAAGGCGAAAGCATTGATTTTACTGATAATTCAACAGGGAACATTGATACCTGGTCATGGACATTTGAAGGGGGCTCGCCTTCAACATCATCTTTACAATATCCACCAACAGTAACTTATGATACTTACGGTTTTTATGATGTTAGCTTAACGGTTACAGATGCTTATGGGAATACCGATGTGAAAACGAAAACCAATTATATCACAGTTAATTCAGAATCTTCTGTCCCCTTACCTGATTTTGAATATTACAAACCCGATAATCCATCTTTAACAAATCCTCCTTCTGTTGTTGCGGGTTCTTTATTACATTTTGAAGCAATCAGCAGTATTGCTACTAAATGGACATATCATTTTTCATGGCCAGGTGGAGAATCCTCTATTGTTGAAAATTTTAGCGATGGTGGAGACGGAGAGATTGAATGGGAAACACCCTATAATCCAAATAATCCGGCAATTGATCTTGATGTTAAATTATGTGTCGAATATGCTACTCCTTATGATGATGGAAATGCATATTGTTCAAATGTAAAAACAATTAATCTAATTGATCCAACCGATTTGATTGTATATTACCCAGCTTTTGAACCATATAACAATTGTTTTATAACTCAAGTTGGAAATATTTACAAGATACAAGATGCTTCTTCTCCATACGAAAAAGTTGATAGCATTGTAATTTGGTGGAACCATGGTAGTGGTGAAGGATATGAATTATATGGATATGAATCCATTGGACAACAAATATATTGGGGACAAAATAGAGTAATGTCTCATGTTTATAATACGATAGGCCATAAAACAATAAAGTACCAGGCAGAACCACATTTTCAAGGAACTGGGTATGATTCATATATTTGGGGCGGAGTCATTGTCATTGACTGTGATTTAACAAGCACATATTCTATTTTATTCCCTACTGGTTTTACCAATGCCGTACGTTCTGACTGGCCTTATGAAAACTGGGGTGGCAATGTTCATATCTATGGCGGCAGTTTTGAATTCAATGGGCTCGCCAATGACTATCTTTCCCAGGCACCCACCACACTCAGTGCCTGCAACGAAATCATCATCAACGGCGATGTGGAGTTTGTAGCCAGTGGTGACAATGAACTGGTGTTGGAAACCAATGATGACCCTTGCCTGCAGGGAGGAAGTAAATCATCAATAAATTACGCGAACAACAAAGAAGAAAAGCCAGATAAAAATGATAGCAAATGGCAGTGTTATCCCAATCCCGTAAAAGACAAACTCAATGTAAGCGTTATGCTTGAAAATAAACAGGATTTGCATTTCAAAATCTTAAATGCTCAGGGGCAGGTAATAGCATATCACAATAGAAAAAATGTTGCTCCCGGAAAATACCTGTTTCGGTTTGATGTAAAAGAGTATAAACCCGGGATGTACTTTATCAAATTGAATTTGAATGATCAGAATAACACACAAAAAATTGTTAAACAATGAAAAGATTAATCATTACATTAACGTGCATAATTATTACCATAAATGTATTTGGACAATGGTTTGCAGAAGCCGATTTAGGTTTTGCCTTAGCACCAAATAAAGATAATAATTGGCTTTACAATACGGAAATAATCTATAATGATGAAAATGGAAGTTACGTTATTGAGCCATTTCCAAATAAATTTACCATAGCTCAAAGTCCGTTTGTTAACATTAAAGTTGGTCATAAGTTAAATAAAATTGAACTTGGATTAGGATTTACATGTTATGACAACAGAAGCTTTGAAAACTTTAATAAATACAATACATTCCATCGGGAAAGGAGAAGATGGATTTCTGAAGAAGATAACGAATATAAAGAAATGATATATGACCACTCATTAAATATGAGAAGGTATGTGTTATCTCCTTCAATATCATACATAATTAACATTAAATCTTTTACCATTAACCCAACAATAAGTATTGCATTACAATTACTGAATATTTACGAGGTAAAAGAGATAAATACTCATACTCATTTCACTTCTTCATCTGAAAATATAAATCAATACCTTACTGAAATTCGACATTATGAATATCCTTTCAATATTGATATTGATAATATATTTATTATTAAACCGGGCTTAGATATTTCATACAAATTAAATAGCAAATTTAGACTATATGGTAAATTTACATACAATTATAGTCCTGCATACAATGCAGAAACAAAATTTCGCACACTATATGAAAGAAAAGAAAATAATACTACAATAACAGATGATAGCAAAGGCCCACTTATAAGTTCAAGATACTCTTTCAATATTAACACTATTGATTTCTCCCTTGGCCTCCGCTACTACTTTGGCTCAACAAAAAACAATGGCAATGATGAATAGTATCCGGTCAAAAAAACATCTGTCTCAATCAAAAATCACCCAAAATAGTTGTTTCTCAATATACTTATCCGGTGGCTTCGATTCCTGTGGCTTCGAGACATTTCTACCTCCCCGGCAGAAACCCTCAGCCACCTGTAGTGGTACATTGAAAGGGAAATATTCTTTTAATAGAACGGTACAGGTGGTTGAGCGGAGTCGAAACCACCGGAATTAGAATCGAAATCACCTGTCCCACTTCAGGTGGCTGAGCGGAGTCGAAATCACCGACTTAAAAATAACTTAACATTTTTGCAACTTTTTAAAAAGATTTACGTATATTTGTATAGAGATTACATGTAAAAAAACTCAGCACAATGGAAACACTTCAAAAACAAAACCTGTACCGACGGATAACAGTAACACAACACAGACAGCCAACACCCGCTGCCACACACACACACACACAGTAAACACCGGCGTGTAAGCCTTTTGCTTATGGCATTTCTATTCCTCATATCGGTTGACCATGTCCACGCGCAATGGGAAACGGGGGGAAATGCATTTACCGCCGGAAGTTGTGTAAAAGCCAGATTTGGAACCACCAACAACACTTGCGATGTACAATTCATCAGCGA
>CAZGPW010000030.1:0-53485 GCA_964527535.1 uncultured Bacteroidales bacterium | reverse complement strand
CCACCATGAAAAAATATTTTCGACTTAACCATCATATTTGGCTTGACATGACACTATATGATTTTTATTGCTAATCCTATGTGAATTCCTATGTGTTCTACTGTGCCTATGTGGTTCCACCCTTAGATGCTTCCAGAATTTTGAACCACAATAGGCCACAGTAGATTTAAATAGATAAGAAATCAAGAAATTTCAATCAATTCTTTAAAATAAATAAGCCGGTTAATTATACCCATTATATTGACAGTAGAACCCAATTAAAAGACAAATACTACATCAAAGTAAATGGTTATTTTGTCATGCTCAACGGTAAACATTACTCAGCCAACCGGAGCTCAACATCAATGTTTCCCCGTGTTGCTTTTGAATACGGGCATACCTGATGCGCTTTTTCCATCAGTTTCATGCCTGTTTCTTTGTCCACACCGGGAATGTTTGCTTCCAACACAGCATTGATACCGAGTCCGTCTTTCTGTTTGCCAATGCCTATGGTTGCCGTAACGCTTGTTTGCCCTGTTTCCACCCCTTCCTGTTCGATGACAAGGTCCAGGGCGCCGTTATAACATGTTGAAAAGGTTGCAGCAAACAACTGTTCGGGGTTGGTATAATTTCCACCTTCTCCGCCCATGCTTTTGGGCACCCGGGTTGTCATGGATATCAATCCGTCATTACTTTCCACTTTTCCGTTCCTGCCACCTTTTGCAGTGGCTTTTGCTTCATACAGAGTTTTCATATTATTGTTGTTTTTTATAAGTTAACTGACTATAATTTTCTGATTTATTCATCAAAAGATGAGGTGAAAACAATATCATTAAGCGGTTTTCTGGTTCGCTCCTGTTTTTCCTGTTCCTGTAAATCTTCGGGCAATACGCTTATATCGCCTTTATATCCGACCGCAATCATCGTAACCGGCTCATATTCAACCGGCAGGCTTATGTTTTCGGCTGCTTTTTCAGGCGAGAAACCACCCATCTGATGCATATAAAGTCCCATGGCTGTTACCTGGTTCATCATATTGCCAACTGAAAGGCCTACATCGTGCCAGTTGTGTTTGTATGGTTTCCCATTGTGTTCATAGGTTTTTCTGGCAACAGTGAGTATGAGCATGTAGGCACTTTTTACCCATTTCTGATTGAATGCTCCCAAGGCATCAAACAATTTATCCCACATGTCAGGTGTATCTTTTGTGGCATAAATAAACCGCCAGGCTTGCCCGTTGAATGATGAAGGGGCCCACCTGGCCGCTTCAAACATCGCATCAATTTTTTCCTGATCGATTTTCTTATCTGAAAATGCACGCGGGCTGTATCTTTCTTTGATGGGTTTTATTGTTTCCATAATCAATGATTTTTGTTTACGCTATAACATATAGAGTGGTGTAATTGTTTAAACAACCGGATATGCAGGAAGATAAGCAATTCAATAAGAGTAAAATGGAAAATATAAACTTTTCCCGGGCAGTTCAACAAGCACCTGAAACCTGATTGAGCAGGTTCGGTCAAAATGTTTCCGGATTTTATCCGGAAAAGTTGGATTATTCATTTGGAATCTTAAATTCCTTCACTTCACCGTGTTTGAATTTATACACTTTATCAATCACGCCGATGTTTACTTTATTGCTCCATCCTTCATCAAAACATATGGTTAATTTATCATGCTCTATGGTAAAGATTATCCAGTGGCGATGATATTTGACACGCAATATAAGGCGTTTTATGGTATCCGGCAGATTGGGTTTAATCCACAGCACATCATCCAGGACTTCAATGCCTGCAAACCCACGCTGCACAAGGTCTAATGAGCCGGCCATGGCACCAAGGTGTATGCCTTCGGGGGTGGTTCCTCCCTGGACATCTTCAAAATCACTTATCAACAAGGTTTCAAAACCTTCCCATGATTCCATTTTATCGTATTTCATCAATATCCATGAAAACACAAACCTGCTCAGCGTAGAACCATGGGATGTGCGTTCGCCGTAATAATCAATATTGCGCCGAATCATATCATCGGTCAACGTATAACCGAGTTTCTCAAAAATACCTTTAAGTTCTTCTTTTGAAAAGACATATAAAAGCATCAACACATCGGCTTGTTTGCTGGCTTTATAGTAATTGGGGGTGTTCCCTTCACTTTCAAGTATCCTGTCAAGGCGCTGAATGTTGTCATATTTTTTACGATACTCATCCCACGGAAATTCCTTAAGTTTTTCGTATCCTTCAAACTGACTTATGATATCCTCATCATGAAACGGTACATACATTTTGGTACTGATGCCTTTCCATGCTTTTAATTCCTTATCGTCAATATCAAGTTCTTTCAGCAGTTCATCACGGCGGTTTTTCTCAATCAAATCAAGCATATCAAGTGCTTTCTGCAATACCCATGCCACCATCACATTGGTATAGGCATTGTTGTCAAGGCCTTGTTTTTCAGAGTCAGGATAAGAGGTATGATACTCATCAGGGCCGACAACACCATGCATTTCATACCGTTCCCTATCCATATTATATATTGCCTTGCTGGCCCAGAAAGCTGCAATGTCAAGGAATATCTTAGCGCCGAAAAAAGACAGAAAATGCTGGTCATCGGTAGCGATAAAGTAATTCCAGACATTATACGCAATGGCAGCGTTAACGTGTCTTTGCAGGTGGGTGTCATCGGGCAGCCACCTCCCGGATTTTGGATTCAGGTGGAGCACCTGGGTTTCTTCCCTCCCATCACTGCTACTCTGCCACGGAAACATGGCGCCTTTATACCCTGCTTTGCGTGCTGCATACCGGGCTTCCCCAAGCCGGTGATACCGGTACATCAACAAACTGCGGGTAATTTCAGGAAAACGAATGTTCAGGTAAGGGTAGATATATAGTTCATCCCAAAAAATATGGCCGCGGTAAGCTTCACCGTGCAATCCCCTGGCCGGAACACCCACATCAAGGTTAATGGTGTTGAAAGACACCGTTTGAAGCACATGAAAGATATGCAACCGCAGCAAGCGTTGATTTCTGTCTCCGTTCTGAAGCTCAATATCGGCACGGCGCCACAAGTTTTTATACGCCAGTATATTATCTGATAAATGATTCTCAAAACGTCTGGACCGGTTTATTTCTTTTTCTGAATTCAACATGGGCTCACTGATAGCCCTGTCTTTTGAGGTATGAAGTGCAAGTATTTTTTCTATGGCATAGGTTTTTTTCTGTTTGATATTACACTTCAGTATTTGACCAATTAAATCTTTTTGTTTATGCGTTGTAACGGACACATCTATCTCCCCTGCATCATCATAAACCTTGGTTCGTGCGGCCTGTGCCATAACTATTTTTGACTGATTTGTGCGGGTTTTAAGCAGCATAATATGCTTTCCGGATTGCTTTGTTTCAATGGGCTCTAAATGCTGACTTTCCAGCTTACGATAACGGGGCACACCATCGTTTGTCACCGTGCCATCAAGTTGTGAATGAATTTCAATCTCACCTTCCCAGTTTTCAGGGGTAATCTGCCATTGCAAGCCTGCACGGTGTTTATAATGCATGCTGACAAACCGCCTGCTGATGATGTGGGTACGCCGTCCTTCATCATCCTCAACACGCATATCCCGGATCAAAATGCCTTCTTTCATGTTGAGGGTTTGGGTATAATCATGAATTTTGTATTCATCAAGGTTCAGCCATTTTCCGCCATCGGGTCTGAAAGAAAGATACAGCCAATTGGGAAAATTGACAAAATCCTCATTTTCAATCATTTTTCCTGATATTTCTGTTTTAGCCCTGTTATAACAGCCTGCCATGTATGTGCCGGGGTAATTAAATTCATCGTTGCTTCTTTCTTCTGCAGCACCACGGGTGGCAAAATACCCGTTACCAAGGGTACAGAGTGCTTCTCTCAGTTTTTGTTCCTCAGGATTCCAGCCGTGATATGTAATTTTAAAATTCTTCATCATGTTACTATTCATGCTTTTAACATTCAACAATAAATACAATTCTTAGTTTTACGGGCAATACACTCATCGCTTTATCAATTGTTTCAATTTATTTAAAAACCGGTACACTTCTTTTGTATCGTTCAACCTGTATGACGCTGCAGTATTTTGGCCATGAGAGCCTGTCATGATTCCGAGGCCATTTTCACGAACCACGGAAAACGCATCTTCATCAGTAACGTCATCACCAATAAACACAGGGAGGTTTTGCTCAGGATTTAACCCCAACTTTTGCATTAACCAATCCAGTGCATAGCCTTTATGCCATTCGATATCAGGCTTAAGTTCGAGTACTTTTTTGCCGCTGCCTTTTTTCAGAGCGTCGTATTTTTCCAGTTCCTCATAAAAAGCTTTTTTCACTTCAGGCACATCATCATCTTTAACGTTGCGATAATGCACAGCTATGGCATATTTTTTCCGTTCAACTTGTGCTCCTTTGACGCCTTTCAATCGTTCTGACAGGTTTTTTTCGGCTTCATCAAGCAATGGCAAAGCTTTTTTTCCTTTATCATACTGCATTTTCAGGTTATTTGGTCCGGTGATATCAAAACCATGACTGCCTGCATAAATAACTGAATCAATGCCCATTTTTGAAACTATATCTTTGCGATCGCGTCCTGTAATGACAGCCACGGTAATCAGATCAGATAATTCACTGATGACTTTTCTGCCTTCATCAGACAACAGCGCAGCATCGGGATCATTGACTATGGGGGTTAATGTACCGTCGTAATCGAGAAAAAGCACAGGCTTTTTGTTTTCCAGCATGTTTTTGATTTCCTCAAAATTGTCCAGTGCATGAGGCAAATCTTCTGGTAATTGTTGATGTAATTTATTCATTTTATCCTCCAGTTCGGTTAGTTTATGTACGACAATATCTGCTCCGGCAGCTTTCAGGGCTGTGTTTTTTTGGTTTCGTGCCACCCCCACCACAAGGCCAAAATCTCCTTTTTTCCCGGCTTTAACACCGGCGATGGCATCCTCCACAACAATAGATTGCGAAGGCTTTGCATCAAGCAATTCAGCGGCTTTCAAAAAAACATCGGGTTCAGGTTTTCCGGGTATGTTTTTCTCTTTGGCCACAACGCCATCCACCCTGGCATCAAAAAAATGTTCCAGCCCGGCAGACCTTAAAATATGCACACAATTGCGGCTGGCAGAAATCACAGCGAGTTTAATGCCTGCTTTTTTCCATTTTTTCATCATCTCCAGCGTGTCAGGATACGCATGTGCCCCTTCTTTTTCGAGGATTTCCAAAAACAAGGCATTTTTTCGCAAGCCAAGGCCATATACGGTGTCATCACCAGGGTTGTCAGATTCTGACCCTTCGGGAATTTCAATGTTCCGGGATTTTAGAAACCTGCGTACACCATCAAAGCGTGGCACACCGTCAATGTATTTTTTGTAATCCCTCTCAATGCTTAACGGTTCAAAATTATCACCCTGGGTTTTTCGCATAAATTTATCAAACATCTGCTTCCAGGCTTTGGCATGTAATTTCGCCGTTTGGGTGATCACACCATCCATATCCAGGATAACTGCGCTAAACGCATTTAAACTGTTTTTATTCATAATGACTTGTCTTTATCATCCATAATGAATTTAACGACCAAATTACGAAAATGTTCAATTTGATAAAATAAAATCAGCGATAATTTGCATGTTTTGAAAATCTTAGCCAGAACAGCTATTACTGGATTGGTTCTACTGTTATTTTATGTTTTGAAAATTAATAGGCTCTCGAAATTATGTTCCTGACGTTTTGACAATTTTGCCTCCTGCCGGTACAAATCAAGCAAATCCGGGGTATAAACTTACTCTTCGTACAAAGAGAGCAATCGTTGAATAAACCGGTAATGATTTTCTATGCAATAATAGATGTCGTCATTAATAACCAGTACAGGAAAACGAACTGAATATCCTTTGGATTTATCTTCAATAGAATGATAAATCAAACTATCCAACGCTTGCTGATTTTCGGTATCTGACAAATCTACAACTGCATAGAAAACAGCATCATTTTGATCAAGCAACTCAATCACCTGGCTACATCTTGAGCAGGATGGTTTGGAATAAACCACAATTTTCTCAATATCATCAGCTGAATAGTTTTCTTTATCAAACACCTGTTTTTCATTTTGTGCATATAGAGATGCCTGTATAAAACACCCATAGGCAATGCAAAATAAAGCAATAATAACCGGTCTCATTGTGACAATTTATTTTTGATCTCAACAAATTTAACAAAAAACATGCTATTATCCAGCAAACATTGAAAAATTTATGTTTTTAAGGAAACACATAACCCTTGTCACGTCCGAAGAACCTCCTTGTTTAATAGTCGGAATGCTAAAACTGTTAATGCGTTATGAACCTGAGAAATCTTTAATCCACGGGGCTTTTACCGTTTTCAAATACTTACAAACGAATGTTAAACACCAGTAAATGGTTTTTATACGGATATGCCATTTTCCGGGTTTACATTTGTCACCAAAACTACATGTCGAACAAAAATTTTGAATTATGAAACAAACAAGAAATCATGTTACGTTGATAGGCAGGTTAGGAACAGACCCTGTATTCAGGCGTTTTGAAAACGGTCAACGCCTGGCTAAGATGCAACTGGCCACCAACGAAACCAAACGCTACCTGGATGGCCGCAATGAAAAGCTCACCCGCTGGCACCAACTGGTGGCATGGGGAAACACGGCCGATATCATAAAACAAATGCTCAATAAAGGACGGCAAATTGCCATTGAGGGCAAATTGAGCACGCGTTCCTGGAAAGGGAAAGACGGGCTGCAGCGCAGCGCAAGTGAAGTCATTGTAAAGAACTTTACTTTGCTAAACTGACGATCATTACGATACGACAAAAGCATTTGGTGGATTTCCGGTGAACCGGAAATCCACCAAATTTTTATTATATGATATTAACCAACCCAAAAAAAACGTATCTTCGTCACTTAAAATTATCGGTTATGTTTGCAACAATTCGGTGGGATGTTGACCCTGTGATATTTGAGATTGGTAATTTCGGTTTGCGCTATTATTCACTTTTTTTTGCGCTTGCTTTCATTGTCTCTTACATCATCGTTAAATACATGTTTAAAAAAGAGAACATCGCTGTTAAGGAACTTGACAACCTGTTAATTTACGTACTTGTTGGTGGTTTATTGGGGGCTCGCATCGGACACTGCCTGTTTTATGACTGGGCTTATTTTTCGCAACACCCCCTGGAAATCATCCTGCCCGTACAATTCGAGCCTGAATTCCGGTTCATTGGCTTTCGCGGGCTTGCCAGCCATGGGGGAGCTATAGGCATACTAATTTCATTGATATTCTTTGTACGCCAATCAAGCATAAAAAGCTATTTATATGTACTTGACAGGGTAGCCATTCCTACGGCACTTGCCGGCGCATTTATACGGCTTGGCAACTTCATGAATTCTGAAATTTACGGCCACGAAACAGACTTACCATGGGGATTCATTTTTGTCCGTAACGGTGACACATGGGCATCGCATCCTACACAACTATATGAAGCTTTGGCTTACATTATAAGCTTTGCGATACTGATGTGGCTATACAAACGGCGCTGGAAAAAACATGAACACGGCTTTTTTCTGGGGATCTTTCTCATTTTGATTTTTGTAGCCCGCTTTTTCATCGAATTTGTCAAAGAAGTTCAGGTTGACTTTGAAAAAACCATGACACTCAATATGGGACAAATCCTGAGTTTACCTTTTATAGCTGCAGGCATTGCTTTATTATTCTACAGCGTAAGCAAGAAGAACAAGACCTCACCAGTTGACCAAAATGAAGATTAGCCTGTGTCTGTCTGTAATGTAAAAAAATTGATAAATGAAGCACAAAACCTGTACCGGCGCATGACGGTAAAAAAACAATTCACAAACCCTGTCATTGAAGTAGATCACCTCCTGCTTTTCGGTATCTCAATGAAAAATTCGGTTCCCTTATTTTTTTCAGTTTCGTAATAAATCCGGCCATCCATATTGTCCACTATACCTTTTACTATACTCAAGCCCAATCCCATGCCTGAAGTTTTGGTGGTAAAACTCGGGCTGAATATTTTCTCATGTACATCATTCGAAATACCAACACCATTATCGGCAATGCTAAGCAAATAATGATTGTTTTTTTCAAATAAACTGATACGGATTATTCCCTGTGAACCGGAAGGAATAGACTGCAATGCATTTTTAAGCAAATTATTAAGCATCCTGATTACTTGTTCTTTATCAGCAAGTATCCATGCAGGTCCCTCCACTTCATTGTTGATAACAATACGGGTAGAACTTAAACCAGAAAACAGATGTTTAATTTGTGATATTCTTTCAACCAGATCAACACGTTCTTTTTTCTTAAGACGTATTCTGGCGAAATTACTGAATTCGGTAGCAATGTTCGCCAGGCTGTCAATTTGTTCAATCAGTGTTTTAGAAACCCGTTCAAACATAACATCAAAATCAGGATCGTTTTCTTTATAAGCATTTTCAAGATGCTGTACACTGAGTTTCATTGGCGTCAGCGGGTTTTTTATTTCGTGTGCAATTTGCTTGGCCATTTCCCGCCACGCAGATTCTCTTTCACTTTTGGCAAGTTTTTCTGCACTGTCGGCAAGTTCATCCACTTTTCTGTTGTATTCCTGCACAAGGCTGCCAATTTCATCATCGCCGGCATACGGAATTTTACGGTTTCGTTTTGATATATCCATCAACCGTAACCGGTCCTGTAACATCCGCAGAGGCCGTGTAAGCTGGTTGGATGTGATGATGGCAATTAAAATAACAAAAATAAACATGATGAGATATACATTCAACAAAGCCACCGTCAAGCTCGATATCTCTTTACTAAAATCGCTCTGGCGTGCAAAATAAGGTAAATTGATGTAGGCCATTGCCTCGCCGTGAATATTATGAAAAGGCAGATACGCCGACAAATATTCCATTTCACCAATTTTTTCATTTTGAACAAAATAGCCTTCTTTCGAATTCCTTATTCTATTGTATGCCTCCGGATCCATTCGTTTTCCAACCAACCCTTTATCGTAAATTTCCATTCGTGAAGATGCCAGCAGTTTCCCATCAAGATCAAATAAATTGATATCCGTATAAAACACATTGGAAAATTTGACAAGCAAGTAATTCAAATAATCTTGCATATCAGCATTCAAGCTTTGTTCTTCCCCTAATTTATGATTCAACTCTACCAAGACCGATTGCATTTTTTCTTCTATAGCATCTTTTTGTTTATCCCGGTACTTACGTATGTAAAAAGAAATGCTGACAATACTAATAACGATAAGCGTCAGGGAAAAAATCAATAAAAGGTATGTTTGGAACCGGTTTTTAAGGCTTCCTCCAAAAATTCCCAGGCTTCTACGCCGTAGGATATAATCTGTTAAATAAACCAGATTCATCAATATAAAAAGAACAAAGAAAATATAGGTAAAAAATATGGAATAGCTTTCCCATCCTTTGACGGGGTAGCTAACTATTATATAATTATCATCATCAGGATGATAGGTCAGATGCCACATGTCATCAGATTCAAAACTGAATAAATCCGTCTGGGATTCTTTATAAATAAAATTGTCAGGGTAATCATATTCACCAACGCTGCTGATAAGCGAACCTTCATAGTATTTTCCATAGGATACCTTATCCCTCGTTGTGGGCATTAAAGACTGGTCTAACAACAATTCCGGATACCCCGGCCCTTCAATCTGAACCTTACTTTCAATATCAATAAAAATGGTGGTATCCAAACTGTCTGTCACCCCCACAGGGATTTGTCCATGATATGAAATTCGGCCGTTGTTATTATCTAAAAAATAAAAATCAGTGCCCGGCAATGAAATACCATAAGTTTCACTCATGCCTTTGAAAAAATTATGGCAATGCATCAATTCGTCATTAGGACTCACAATCAGGCTGTCATTTAAATTACACAGAGTAAGTTGCACATCGTATTTTTCCAAATAGCCACGCATATAGTCTGTATAAAAAATCTCATGTGCCTTTTCATACTCTCCCTTTTCCAACAACTTTACAAGCTTGTCATCCTCACAAATATCCTTGTTCATTTCTTTGATAAAATACTCGGCACCCGCATCCCGTTCGTTTGATAAATTCATGGCCAATATTCTGGCTTGCTCCCTTTCTTTTTTCTGGACAAAGTCATTAATAACACATGTAAACAATGCAGCGATTGCAATGCTCATTCCAAGCAAAACATAGTAAGAAAACTTTTTTCTCGTTACCCTGACATAAACGGGTATGCCTGCCAGAATCACCGAAAAAATAAAACTCTGAACAGATAAGGCTTCATTGGCTATAAGCCAGTTAATAATCACCAATACAATGGCAAACAGAATGGCTGCATACATCCAGAATCTTAATGCAATTGTTTTCCTGGTTTCACATAAAATACGATCTGAAATTATTAACAATGACACTATCAACAATAAAATAACTATGAATACCACAAAAGACAAATAACTTAAATTCATCAGGTTACTAAAATCCAGCGGAATGGTAGAATTCATAATAAGACCATGAATGCGATAAATTCCAAAATAAATCAGGAAAAATATAAAGGCATACACCACAAGAGCCAAAACAAATTGGATTACCGGATTCACTCCATTGACTCCCAGCCGGAAAAAACGAAAAAACACGATGGAAAAGCTTAACAACATCATGACATTAATCATCATTCCTCCCAGGGAACCATACATCACTGATTCGGCGTAATAAACCGGTGAAAACAAATCCATTTCCAGCCAAATCCCAGGGAAATTAAAATGCAACATCAAAAACCTGATTATCACCAGATCAGCCAAAAAAGCAAGTATCAACACGTTTTGATGTCCAATTTTGTCAGAAAAATATGCGTAACTGAACCCCAAAAGAACCAACATGCTGATAAAAGCAATAAAATACAGGATGACTGAAGCATAAAACATACAATTATTCTGCAGCTTTTCATCATTAAAATTCAGGCTGAAAAGGTATTTCCCCTCATGATATATTTGTTTCCCGTTGGCAGGCACAGTATCAACTACCACATCATCAGGTATATCATACGCATCAGATACAGAAGGGGGCAAATTCTCATTTTTATATGTATAGCGTCTTTTTAACAAGATGGCAGCAAGCTTTGTGTACTCCCCGTCCCTACAGGGAATCATAATGTAAAAGCCATTTGATTTTTTTGCTACCACAGGCCCCTGTTCAGGAACAGATGAATACTGTACGGGCATCAGGCGGTCTGACCAGAAAGAAAGTACGGAATCCCTGAACACGTAAATTGATATGTTATTCGCTTTCAGCTCTTCGTGATAATCGTCTAAGACATGCAAAAATTTCTGTTCCGGATTCTCAGAATGTTTTAATTTATTCAGATCAGAAAACACATGCTCTGCAAGTTTTGTTTGTTTTTCAATTTTAGCTTCTATGTCCTCTGTATCTATCAACTTCTCAGGGGAAACATCGGAGGCTTTCTCTGTTAATATCCCAGCGACAAGACTCAGCATGAAAACCACCCCGGAAATTATAATTGCTTTCGTTGTCTTCATATCGTGTATTCTTGGCATAAAAATAACAAACCTGACCGAAAAAGCCATACTTTCCATTAAAACCAGGTGTTTTCTTTTTTACTCGAAGCGCGACTCAAAGTCATACCTCGAGTAAACTTAAAACCTCATTTTGCTGAACTTATGGTTTATTGAGATGCCTGCCCTGCATTTACAGGGGGGCTGTAAGTCAAAACAGATGCGAGTAAGGCAAGTAAACAGGGAAGCCGGGCCTGGCGTTTATTATTCAGCAGCATCGGGATTTTACAATATAAACATTTCCCACATACTTGAACCATGCCAATTACACAAATTATTTCTATTTTTGAGATCATAATGTGTGGGTTTAATGAAAAAAATAAAACATATAAATCTGTATTTGCTGGGACTGATAATCGTTAGTATTGCAGTTTTTTTACCATCGGTTACTGGTGAATTTCTAAACTGGGATGACACTACTTACATTAGTGAAAACCCATTAATTTACAAGGATATAAGTTTCTCATCATTCAAAGATTTATATGAATTCAACAGGTATATATCCCTTGTGCTTTTTAGTTTTCTTGTTCAGGTTAATTTGTTTGGAAACCATCCGGAATTATTTCATATCATTAATATTTTTATACATGCAATCAACGTTATACTAATATTCAAGTTGACATCATTTTTATTGAGTTCACATAAGAAAGCACTGATTATTGCTTTGCTGTTTGCTATTTTTCCAACCAAAGCAGAAAGTGTATGTTGGATTGCTCAGCGAAAAGACCTATTGTTTTCAATGTTTTTTCTGATTGGTGCATTATCCTACCTGAAATTTCTCAAAGGGGAAAATATCCTGTGGTTATTTATTACCATCATTTCTTCTTACCTGTCAGTTATGTGTAAGCTTCAGGCATTGGCAATTATTCCTACATTACTGCTACTTGAATATTTTATAAAAGATAAGATACAATATAAATCATGGATATTAATTACAGGTATTTTTTTAATCATGCTTATCAAAACAGACCATGCTATAGATATCATTTTGTTTATTATTCTTCCTTTACTTATCGGCTTTTATCATGATAAACTAAACAAACTTTTTAGTTTTATAACTTTTAAAATCAGGCTAAAAAAACGGAAATATACAATCAGAATAACGGATTTAATTTTCTACTACTATTTTTGCAGCATCGGTGGTTCTATAGTTTACAAATTTTTAACAGGGGCTGTTTTTCAGGATTTCAGCAGCGAAAGCTTTTATATATTACTACAACTCAATGCCATTTTTATAATATACGTGTTATATTATAAACCTGCTTTCCATATTAATAAAAATAGAATAAAATTTTACCTTATTATACTCACTATCGGTATTTTAACTGCCGGAATAATATTTTTTTACAGCGACAAAATGCTTCAGGATGGATGGGGTTTATTTAAGTCAAACAATGTATTCTTTCCTTTTTACAGTTTCAATTATTATCTGTACAGATTTATTTTTCCATTTAACCTCAATGCCATGATTCCATATCCTGAATCCATCACATCTCTCCTCTTAATTTATAAACTTTCGCCTATTATTAGCATTCTGTTGGTGTTTATTAGCGTAACAGCGCTTAGAAAATTGAAAAACCAATCCCTCAAAAAAAATATTGTTTTCGGATTTTTATTTTTTGTTTTTAACATCGCTATAGTTCTGCATGTTGTCCCCATTAAAGGGAAGGTAATTGTTGCTGACAGATACACATATTTGGCTTACTATGGCCTTATTTTTTCTCTGGTCTGCTTTTTATATTACTTATACAATCGCTTAAAGCACAAAATTACAAAACGTGCTTTTCATGTTTTTTCTATAAGTGTAATTTTGCTTTTATCATTACAAACCTACAGCAGGTCCTACATTTATTTAAACGACAAAACATTTTGGAATGATATTATCGCCAAAGATAAAGAAAATGATTATGCCTGGTACTCACTGGGGTTGTATTATTTCAATCAGGGAAATTTTAAAAAAGCGATCAGGCATTATAACACAGCTATTGCATTAAATGAAGACAATTATGAATATTATGCAAACCGGGGAGGGACATATTACAAAATGCAATACTATGAAAAAGCCCTTGCAGATTTTAATAAGGCAATCAGTTTAAATCCTGAAAGTCACACAGCTTACAACAACAGAGGGGCATTGTATTTAAAAACCGGCAAGCCCACGCAGGCATTGAATGACTTTTTGAAAGCCATAAGTCTTATGCCCGATTATCCTGAAGCGTTAAAAAACCTTGAAGAAACAAAAAAATTGCTTTACCCTGATAAAAATCAAACCAATAAAACAGATAAGAACAAAGCATTATCCGATTATTACAATTCAATGGGTATTGAATATGCCATGAAAAATGACATGAAAACAGCCCTGGAGTTTTTTAATAAAGCGATAGCACACAACAAAACAAATACAAAAGCCCTTAAAAACAGGGGTAACGCCTATGCAAGCCTTGAACGTTTGACTGAAGCCAGGGCCGATTATTTGAAAGTTTTAGAAATAACACCAAACGATGCAGGTATAATGATGAATATAGGAAACATCCTGCACCAAAAAGGAAATACAAAACAAGCATGTCGATACTGGAAAAAGGCATTTGACCATGGGTATAAGGATGCAAAAATTATGATGGAAAAATATTGCAGTAAATAACCCATTTGACCATGCTCATTTTTTACAAAAGCCCTGCATAATCACGGTCTATAGGCTCTTAATCTTTTACACAACGAACACTTAAACCACTGTTTTTATTGTAGCTTGTCCGGTTTACACCAATTTCCTGATAATATAAGGAACGGAAAAATGCATTGTCTGTAAACAAATCACTTTCGGATGCACTCCACCAGTATCCATATTCATTTACCCCGGTATAATCTCCATTGCTTGTTCGTCTTCCACCAGGCAGGCCATTAAAACCACTTGTCCCGAAATCAGCATTGCCATTTAAATCGCCATCGTTCCAAAGGGAGTTGTTTCCGGCCAATGCACTACCGGCATTGTCCCCCCTGTATCCTTCTACATCCCACTCTGCATCATCACTATAATCATAGGTAGCATCAACAGCACCTTCCAGGGCTTTCCATTCGTCATCGCTTGGTATATGCCAGCCATCAGGGCAAATTCCCTGCACACCACTAGGGTTTGAAGAACTGCCTGATGATCCTTCCATGGCGGCTTCCCAGTCGTATAACCTGCCATACGTCTCACATTTTGATGGATCATCGTTGTAACACCAGCTATTTCCATTTACATTGCCGGCATATTTAAGGTTTTCAGCCATCCATACTTCTCCTCCTAAAGTCACGGTGTTGTAGGTTGTTCCATCGCGTGCATCTGTAAATTCACCATCCTGATCATCATTATTATTATCATCATCATCATCATTATCGTCTCCCTGATTATCATCGTTGGTTGCTGTAATATAATCTGTTTTTGTTTCAGTATCTGAACCTTGCTCATTACTCACTGTTAAACTTATTGTGTATGTGCCTTCAGACTGATAAGCATGGGTTGGATTTTGCTCATTCGAGATTTCTCCATCGCCAAAATCCCATTCCCAACTTGTGGGAGCATTCGTTGATTCATCCGTAAAGTTTACGGTTTCGCCAACCACAACATTTGTTTCGGATGCAGTAAATGCTGCTGCAGGTTTTACATCCTCATCCTTTTCACAACCGGGAAAAATGATAACAAACAAGAAAGCAATTGCTGGAATAGCAAACAATAAAAGGCTTTTTCTTTTCATATTTCAAATTATTTAAGCGTTATATGCAACAAATCTAATAAATTTTATTTCAATTTGACACGTTTATTCTCCCTAAAAATAAATCCGGGTTTCATATTAATTACATGTACGAATTCGTTATTATAATAAACACGAAAACTAAGTCATCATGAAAAATACCATTTTTTTTGCAATGCTTCTTTTCCCGTTTTTGTTCAGCGCCTGTGAAGAAGAAGACGATTTTCCGGATCATGAAGCCCATATCCGGTTTGTTAATCATACTAATATGCTGTTTGACAGCGTGGTGAATGAATATAGCCGTATTGATAATATGCACAGTTATCGTCAAAAGTTCGTGAATTTGCACCCTGGAGATACAAGTGAATATCAGAGCGGGATAAATATGGAAGGTGTGCTGTACATAAAAGCCTGCACCCCGGACACTAACTACAATAATGTGTGGTCTTATCCCATATCATCAGTTGATCCGGCAAACATTGAAGATGCTTCTTTTTTTGACTACGGTTATTACACTTTTAGCCTTTACAATACAGATAACCAACCTGACAACCTGTTTGTCGGGTTGAATCACTACCAGAGAATAGAGTAATAATAAATTTATTCTCAGCAAAAAACCATGCACAGGCAACCTAATGCTTTGAGCAAACAAACAAACAAGCAAACGAAACACAATTAATACCGGGTTGTATTCATTCCTGGCATGTCAAAAACATGAACGATTTCGTCAGGCAAACACTGAAGAGCAATGCTGAATCACACCGGCTGCTCAAAAATGCTGAAATGCACACCACCGTATTTCCGGTGTTCAAGGAAACGGTTCATGTTACTAAAATCGTGCATCTTATTGTGTTCCATGATGAGTAGCCCGCCTGGCCGCAGCAGGTTGCGTTCAAATACAAGCCGGTGAATTTCATGGTAATCGCCTGTATCGTAGGGAGGATCAGCAAAAATAATGTGGTATTCCTGTTGCACCTTTTCTAAAAAACTAATGGCGTTGGCATTAAATACCGACACGTCATCTGCTTCAAAGGCTTTAAAGGTTTGTTCGATAAAACCGGCTTGTTCGGTGTTTATTTCCACAGATGTAATGCCTTCGCACCCGCGCGAAAACATTTCAAAAGAAATGGCTCCGCTGCCGGCATATAAATCAAGAAAGCGTATTTCATCAAGGTTGTAATGGTTATTCATTACGTTAAAAATGCTTTCTCTTGCAAAATCGGTTGTCGGACGAAATGAAAAATGCTGTGGCACTCGTATGAGTTTACCTTTCAGTTTTCCTGCAATGATGCGCATAAAAATCAATCAAAATTTAAAAAATTCACAAAATAGTGTGGCAGTGTATCCTGAAACTGATAAGAGTAAGATTTGTCCGGATTCAGGGTTTCAAGGTAAATATGTTTGATGAATTTATTCAGTTGTATCAGGGCAAGGTCATTTTTCTCAATCCACCCGGAAAACATTACAGGGCAGGTTTTCGGATCCAGCACGAGTTGCTTGTAAAGGTTCAGGACATAATAAACAAGGTCGTTGCTTTTTCTCCAATCATACACATTGAACAATTTGGGGATGCCATTGCTGAATACAAGCATTTCGGCAAAAGAATCCCACACCTGCACTAAAACGGCCTCCGGTTGTTTGGGGTTGTTGTATTTAAGCGCCGATTTTACCAAAGCTGCAGCGGACAATTCAACAGATGAAGGTTTTAGGCAATCCTGCAACTCTTTATGCATTTGTTCATCCACCAGGCCGGCCAGTTTGTATTCCTGGTTTGGAAATTCCGACAATATCAGGCTTTTATCAACAACAGTGGGATAATGAAACTGCATCACATCATCCAGTTTTTCACCTTCCACAAAGGCGTTGGGCAGCATCAGCACATCACGTGAATAATAAATCAGATGCTGAACGGCTACCGGCACATCCTTACCCCAGATACCGGTTAAAAATGCTTTTTTGTTGTTGCATACTTCGTTGGAAGACATTTCCGGTGTTGAAGGAAATGACCGGAAAGCCATGAATTTTTTCTCTTTTTTATCCTGAATGGAAAAAAAACACCCTTCCGGCCCTGTCAACACTGACATTACATAATTCTCAAAACCTGAGTTTTGCAAATTTTTGTCAACAATTTCAATGGGCCTCATCCGGTAACCTTTAATTTTCCCAGTTTCCTGCGTTGTTGGTAGCTTCTTCGAGAGATCCAACTCGCAATACGCTGTCACCTCTGTCTGAAATATAATTGATAATCAATTGTTTATCCAGACCATCCATAATATCCCGGAAATTCACCCTGGCTTCAAATACTTTCACCAGCACTTCAGACCCGGTCATCACAGAAGCCGTATCCATACGGAATTTTGCTTCTGTACCACAAGGGATATAAGCCATGGAATCAAGTGGATAGTCGGTTTTTTTAAACAAGGTATCCGTGTAAGGCATGTAGAACGTATCACGCTTAACAATACCCAGCTCTACCGCTTTTTTCTCGGTAAGCGTATCCGGTACAAAACCTTCTTTTTTCACCACCGGCATTTTTTCATGTTTAATAAAATTGATGAGGGTATCAAAATGCGGCGTATAATGCCCATTTTGCTTTTTAAATTCTACCTGGGCGGTACGAATGTCTTCCAGCCTTTCAATCACCTGGTTAAAACGCGCTTTTCTTTTCTTCTCAAATTTGATTGGCTCTTTTATTCCCTTTACTATCAATATTGCCAAAAGCACAATAACTGCTAATAATACAACTTGAATAATAATTCTGACTGTCTTGTTCATCTTTCTTGTTTTTTATATTTTCGAATCCGTTTTTAAAATCCATTACCATAATTGGTATGGAGCAAAAATAGAATTTTTTAATAAAAATCCACAGGATTACCACAAAAAATGATAGAAAAATTCCTTGTCAAGCAAATTTTTGATAAATTTCCTTACCATCCAACCCGCGACCAAACTATCCTCGTGGAAAAACTGGCACATTTTCTTCATGCCAAGACGGAAAATCCTGTTTTTTTGTTAAAGGGCTATGCCGGTACCGGCAAGACAAGCCTCATCAGCGCTTTTGTCAAAACACTCAAAAGCATGAAGGTTAATTTCAGGATGATGGCCCCTACCGGGCGCGCTGCTAAAGTGCTATCCCACTACAGTGGATTTCCGGCTTTTACCATACACAAACAAATATACAGGCAAAAATCCGGAGGACAGGTATTTTCCGGCTTTGACCTGAATTATAATAAGCTGGGCAACACGGTTTTTATTGTTGATGAAGCCTCCATGATTTCCAATGAATACGCCCCAAACAGCATGTTTGGCTCCGGCAGGCTTTTAAACGACCTGATGCAATTTGTCTTCTCGCAGGAAAGTTGCAGCCTGATTTTAATTGGCGATACCGCTCAACTTCCGCCGGTAAACACCGACTTATCTCCCGCCCTTGATGAAACCGAATTGAGAGCTATGAACATGCAGGTAACCTCCCATGAACTGACTGAAGTCATCAGGCAATCCAAAAAATCAGGGATACTGATGAACGCTACCAGCTTACGGGAAAAAATCAGTACCGACCCCGAAAGCCTGCCTGAACTCCTCCTGCAACCGTATGATGACATTGAGCGCATTCCCGGCAATGAGTTGGTGAATATACTGGAAAGCACTTACGATGATGTGGGTATCAATGATGTAAAAATCATTTGCCGGTCAAACAAAAATGCCAATGTGTATAACCAGGGCGTGCGAAACCAGATTTTGTGGCGTGAAGAAGAGTTGTCCACGGGAGATTTACTGATGGTGGTAAAAAACAATTACATGTGGTTACCCGATAAAGCCCCCATTGATTTCATTGCCAACGGTGATATGGTGGAAATTGTTCGTCTCCGGAAAATGTATGAAATGTACGGGCATAGATTCCAGGATGCAGAAATACGTTTTGTGGATTATCCTGAGCTGGAAATTGAGGTTCGCCTGATGCTTGATTGTTTGGAGATTGATGGCCCCTCCTTACCATCAGAAGCGTCCAAAGCACTGTATGAAAATGTAAAACTCGATTATCAGCATCTTGATGGCAAAAAACAAATGGAAGCCATGCGCAAAGACCCGTTTCTCAATGCACTTCAGGTGAAATTTGCCTATGCCATCACATGCCATAAAAGCCAGGGCGGCCAATGGCATAGTATTTTCATTGACCAGGGGTATGTCACCGAAGAAATGATGGGCGTATCTTATTACCGCTGGCTATACACCGCCCTTACCCGTGCAACGCAGAAGGTGTATCTTGTCAATTTTCCAAAACAGTTTTTCACTGAACAGAATCACGTTCAGGGATAAATTCCATGCTTATGGAATTGACGCAATGGCGTGTGTTTTTATCTGTATAGCCTTCACCGGTAAAAACATGCCCCAGGTGAGCGCCGCAATTGTTGCAGAGGATTTCCGTTCTTCTGCCGTCAGCATCCGGCACGCGTTTTACAGCGCCTTCAATTTCGTCATCAAAGGAAGGCCAGCCACAACCGGCATCAAATTTACTGGTTGATTTGTAAAGCTCCGCACCACAGCGTTTACATACATAAGTGCCTTCTTTCCAGTGGTCATTGTATTGCCCGGTGAAAGGCGCTTCAGTGCCTTTGTTGATGATCACCCGTTTTTCTTCAGGTGTCAGCTTGCGGTAATTCTCTTGTGTGTTCTGTGCCATAGCCCATGAATTTATCAACAATAACATCCATATCAATACATCTCTGTACTTCATTATTTTGTTTTATCAATAAACAGCATCAATCGTGTTTTGTTTAGATTGTTCAGAGAGGCTGAAAAAGTATAGTTACGCAAATTAATAACCATTTTAACACATCCTTTCGTACCTATCATTAAAAATTCAACATATCCGATACAAATTTGATAAACACAAGATTTTTATATTTTTTTGAAGGAGCAAAATCACAGCTTATGCAGCAAAAACCCTGGAACGATTATCCCGGTTTCATACGGCAGCATTTCGGACAACGGGTACAGAAAATATCCGTCAACACAGGCCTGGGTTGCCCAAACCTTGATGGCACCATCAGTAATGTTGGCTGTACATATTGTGATCGAAAAAGTTTCAGCCCCTTTTATTGTTCACCCAATAAATCCATAACCCAACAATTGCAGGAAGGCATTGCATTTTTTTCCCAAAAATACAAAACCCAAAAATATTTGGCTTATTTTCAAAATCACACAAACACATATACTGATTTTCAAAGTTTTAAGAAAATACTGGATGAAGCCCTGGCCGTTCCTGATGTCATCGGACTGGTGATTGCAACACGCCCTGACAGCATTACACAAGCCCAGATTGAGCTGCTGGATAATTGGGGCAAAAACATGTTTATCAGTGTGGAATTTGGCGTAGAGTCCACATTGAACCATACACTTAACCTTATCAACCGGGGACATGATTTTGATTGTACACAAGATGTATTCAGGCGATGTATCAATAAAAATTTCTACACAGGCGCTCATCTCATCATGGGGTTACCGGGAGAAACAAAAAAAAACATGCTGAACCACGTTAATGGGATCAATGCCCTTCATCCAGATTTTTTAAAATTACACCAGCTTCAGGTACTCAAAGGGACAGCCATGGAAAAAACCTTCGAACAAGCCCCCGGTAAATTTGTTGTTTTTACTGCAAATGATTATATTTCGCTGGTGGCAGATTTTCTTGTCAGGCTGAATGGTGATATCATTGTTGAGAGATTTACCAGCGAATCGCCTCAAGACATCGTTATCAGCCCCGACTGGAACGGCCTGAAAAATTATGCGTTTGTTGAAAAATTAAAAACATACATGCTTTCCCGAAAACTGTATCAGGGGCAAGCATTCATAAAACATGAAAATAATTGACATACATACACATAGCACTTCAGAAGACAAGGATTACCTGGAGTTGCAAAGTTTCTTTCACAAAAACTACCTCCCGGAAACTAAGTGTTTTTCTGTGGGTATCCACCCATGGCATGCCGAAAAAGGCTCCACCGACGCCCTGATAGATGAGTTACGTCCAAAGGCATATAAAGCGTTTGCCATTGGGGAGTGTGGTCTTGATAAAAGTTCGTCATGCGATTTTAACAAACAAAAGGAAGTCTTTGAAGCTCAAATTGACATCAGCGAAAAATTAAAAAAACCCTTGATAATCCATGCTGTTAAAACCTATCCCGACATCATTGCCCTGCATAAAAAACACCAACCTGCACAGGCTTGGATTATTCATGGTTTCAGGGGCAACATGCAAAACATGGAAGCCTGCACAAAGCACGGTATATACCTCTCATACGACGCATGGCTGATGCGGGGATTTGAAAGCCATGAAGCGGTTTTTAAAAACACACCTGATAACCTGCTTTTTCTGGAAACAGACGAAAGCAACATCAGCATCAGCCAAATATATGAACGGGCTGCTTACTTAAAAGGCATTGCGTTTGAAGCGCTGGTAAGCCAAATAAACCAAAATTTTAAAGCCATACAACATGATGCAAACTGACTGGCAAATGAAAACCCGTTTATTGCTGGACAAAGCCCATATTCATAAATTGCAAAACACTCATGTGCTGGTAATCGGGCTTGGTGGTGTTGGCTCGTGGGCTGCAGAACACCTGGCTCGTTCAGGCACTGGGAAAATCAGCCTTGTGGATAACGATACCATAAACGCCACAAACATCAACCGCCAGGCCATTGCGCTGCATTCCACAGTGGGCAGAAAAAAAACTGAGGCCATGGCCGAAAGGTTGAGGGACATAAATCCCGGGATTGATATAACCTCTTACAATGTGTTTGTTGAAGAGAAAACAATATCCTCACTTCCCCCTTTTGACAGCTTTGATGTTGTACTCGACTGCATTGATACTTTAACACCAAAAATTACAGTTATACAAAGCTGCCTGAAAACTAAAACCCCTTTGATTTCTTCGCTTGGGTCTGCCGGAAAATCCGATCCATCAAAAATTCAAATAGCGGACATCAGCAAATCCTACAATTGCATGCTGGGAAGAATGTTGCGAAAGCGTCTGCACAAAATTGGCATCTACGAAGGTTTTTCGGTGGTTTTTTCTTCCGAACAAGTGGATAAATCTAAAGTGATACTTGAAAATGGAAAATACAAGCGCTCCAACGGAGGCACCATTTCAACCATCCCTGCACTGTTCGGAACACTGATGGCGGCGGAAGTTATTGACATGTGTAAACCATCAAAAAATGAAACAACAGACAATAAAAATACTGGCGCCCGAACTGGCACAGAATTTGATTTATAACCCAATAAATTTTGATGTATGAAAAACATATCTTTAATACTGGTACTTTTAATAAGTTTTTGTGGTTTCGCCCAGGACCAAAAAATGGTAACTTTAAAAACAGATGTAAGTAATTTTGACAACGACCCCCGGGAAGGGGAACAAATACTGTTTGAAAGCCAGAATACCGGAAAAACATACAAAGGCATCAGCGATGCTTCCGGAAACTTTACCATACAACTTCCCGGCCCTGATAAATACCAAATAAAAATCAAAGGTGTTGGCACAGAGCAGGATTACCAGGAGCTCGAAATCCCCAAATTAAAACCCAACCAAAGCTATGGTACCTTTGAACTTACCATCAAGTTTGACCCCCCGAAAATATTTACGCTGAACAATGTTTATTTTGATACGGGAAAGGCAACCATACGCCATAAATCTAGTGACCAGCTTAATGAGCTGAAGGAGTACCTGGAACTCAAACCCGATATACGCGTGGAAATTGCCGGACACACCGATAAGGTTGGCAGCGATGAAAGCAACATGGATTTATCCCGGCGCCGTGCCGAAGCCGTAAGAAACTGGTTGATACAACGAGGCATTGACGGAGACAGGATTGAAGCAAAAGGATACGGTGAAACTGAACCTATTGCAGATAATAACACCCCTGAAGGCCGTCAGAAAAATCGCCGTGTTGAGGTGCGGATACTGGATGAAGAATAATATTCAATCATTTAAAGCAACTTGATAGCAAGCCGGTATCACTTGATGCAAACAGCTTTTTTTGCTTGTGAGAAACCATCACCGCAAATTTCATAATAATACACCCCGGCAGGCAAATCACAAGCATCCAGTTTTATACGATGCTGACCGCCGGCCTGTTTTTTGTTCAGAATTTCCCTGACAAATTTCCCGTTTTGGTCAAACAGCGCAATCCTGACATTGCTGTTGTACTGCTCCGGCAAAGTGTAGGTAATGGTTGTGCGGGCACTGAAAGGATTGGGATAATTTGCCATGCCAGTCTGAAATGATAAATCATCACCCTGCAATTTGGTTAAAACACCGCTGTTCGGAAAACGGAACCACGCTTGGTGATACCAGCTATACCGGTAAACCGATGTATCGCTTACAGCATGCAGTTTTACGTCCTCAGAATCAGCTTCCTTATACGCACTTATGGATGATAATTGCACAATGCCGTCAATGCGTGCCAGTCCTTCATTGTTTAAGCTGTGCCATTTTCCCGAATAATAGTTATAAACGCAAACCACCGTATCCGAAATAACATATATACCACTTGGGTTATGCGAATCGTTATCAAACGCAGCCACATCAGTGACCACAGGAATGTCCTCGTGTTTTACCAGACCTGAGTCTGCAAAAGGCAGCCATGTTTCATAATACCAGCTGTACTGATACACTGCGGTATCCGATATGGCAATGATGCCACTGCTGTTGTCATAATTGTTATCAAAAGCAGAAACTTCTTTTAAATACAGGCTCTGAGCATGCAAAAACATGGGTATCAACAGCCACAACAGGAAGGGAAAGGTAAAACACAGTTGTTTCATATCTCAGAAAATTTGGGTGTATGATAACATACATACAAATATCATTCCCCAATGGTTTTTAGTCAGCATCCGGCCTCTGCGATTAACGTCAGATATTGCCTAAAATTTGCAGCATCACAAAAAACCTGTATATTTGGTGTTTATTGATTGTGATCATATTAATGAAAAAATGAGTCCAGTCTGAAATCAAATAAAAAATATGCGAACCTTATTATTTTTCTTAGTTATTCCATTCATATTCAGCAACTATACATATAGTCAAACGGCTGAGGAATATTTTAACCAGGGAAACGCAAAAGGGAACTCAGGAAACTTCAAGGGAGCCATAGCTGACTATACCAAAGCCATAGAGCTAGATCCTGAGTATGCAGATGCTTATGCTTACCGCGGACTTGCCAAAATAAAATCAGACGACTACAGGGAAGCCATAACTGACTACACCAAAGCCATAGAAATTGATCCTGATGATTCAGAATATTATTATAACAGGGGGTTGGCTAAGGGCAACTCAGGAAATTACAAAGGAGCCATCGCGGACAACACCAAGGCCATAGAGCTTGATCCCGGATATGCAGATGCTTATTACAACAGGGGGATTTTTAAAATTTTCTCAGGCAACAAGAACGGAGGATGTCGCGATTTAAACAAAGCCGGAGAATTGGGTTATGAAAAAACACCTGAGGCAATACAGGAGTTTTGCAATTGAGTTTTTAAGTTTAGAATAATGTAATCACCACCATCGCAACATCATTCCCCGATTATTTTAATCAACACACGTTTTCTGCGTTTGCCATCAAATTCACCATAAAAGATTTGCTCCCAGGGGCCAAAATCCAGTTTTCCACCGGTAACTGCCACTACTACCTCACGTCCCATGACAGTACGTTTCAAATGTGCATCACCATTGTCTTCGGCGGTGTTGTGCCGGTAGCGTGAATGCGGTTTTTCCGGTGCCAGTTTTTCCAGCCAGTCCTCAAAATCCTGATGCAAACCCGGCTCGTCGTCATTGATGAACACACTGGAAGTGATGTGCATGGAATTTACTAAATAATTTGGCTTATGCCTTCAAAGTAGAGGGAAAATTTCAGTGATAAGCAAAAAAAACAACCGTATAATATTTTGATAATCAATATGATATGTAAAATGTAAATAACTTTATTTGGTTTGTGTTAGATTATTATTTATTTTTATCCAGATTTAATTTAAATTATTAAAATAATTAATATGAAAGCTATTCGTGTAAGAAATTCAAAAAATGATGAAAACCTTACTCATTTAAAAAAATTAAGGGTAAAGGCAAATGTGAAACAATCAACCATTGCCAAATATTTAGGGATTAATTTACCGGATTATTCGCTGATTGAAAGGGATGAAAGGCAACCAAAACTGGAACAATTAGTGGCATTAGAAAAGTACTTTGGTAACCCAATAGATTATCCGGTAATATTGTCCCAAACAGTAATCGTTGACATTATCAATGAGATTGAGGAATTAGCCAATGATTATCCATTGGAGGTTGTTTTGGAATTTTTCGCAAGGCATTTGAAACGGGCAAACAACGGCGACCCGATGTATAATTTACAACAAAACATGAAAAATTTAAGTTAAATAATAAAAGAAAGGAAAATGATTATGACAACAAATGAAGTTCATGAAATGTTTTTGAATTATCCTAAAAAGCAAAAACATGGGGAAAAGGAGACATTGCTCCCAATTGATATTGATGTGAACAATGCACAGGATGACAAAGAAAAATTGGCAGAATTACAAACCTATGCCGATGAAAAAGATTTATTGTTACCTACATATTTGAATAAAAAATTTGATGCTAAACAATCATCAGAAGCGGACGATGAAGAAGAACCATTAATGCCGCCAACAATTAACACTTATTAATATGGGAAGCAAACGTAGATACAAAATTGGCATCCACCCGGAGTATGACCGTAAATTTAACCGTCTTCGATTGAATTCAAAAATCCTAAATAGTGGTAATGACATTCCAAACGTATATTCCATTACATGGGATGAAGTTTACATTAGAGCTTTACTGGATGAATACAAAGGAGTTAATGATGGCAAGTATTTAGCCTCAAACGATGAATTCATGAGTGCAAAAATACCAGCCGTATTAGCTGATTTGGAGGCTGTGGAAGCTGAATTTGAAAGATACCAACAATCAAAAGTTAATCAGGGATTTCATAAGCCAAAAACCATGCCAACGAATTTGCAAAAAAAGAAATTCACATTAGAGGCTGAATATGATGTAGTATGTGAAGAGGCGGAGGAAATGGAAAAATTTATTGATAAAATTGGAAAAAATAAACAAAAATCCAGGAATGAACATGTATTAAGGCATGGTTTGGAACAAATAAGCACAGGAGACCCTGTGAGGGAAATTGATGGTCAACCTGTGACGCAAATTGAAAGCATATTGGTAATTGATTGCCCGGAAAGTCCGTATGATGGAATGGCAGTTGCCGATTACCGGATTTTAGCATCTAAATGGAGAAGCGAATTGCGGAAACGGCAACATGAAGTATGGAAAAAAAGGGAGCAGGAAATTAAGGAAAAAGGCTATAGCAGTATAAATCGGAATGCACGAGTACCAAGACCAAAATACCCTGATTGGCCTGATGGAGTAAAGAATTATAAAAAAGCTAAAGCGAAATGATGAAACTACAGGGGAGGAATTTGGATAGATACCCGATTTTTTTATTGCTGATTTGGATTTGGTATTGTGTGCCTTCTTCCTATAACTCAACCTCCCCTGTATTTTTTTAAAATCAAAATTAAATGAAATGGATAACCATTGTACAATAATACAGGCTACCGATTGATCGTCGGGGGAGATATGGTTTTCGTTCCTTCCATGTCTCTCAAGCCTTTTTAACAAGTAAAAGGAACGAATAAAAAGGAATAACTATTATGGAACAGAGAATGAAACAAACGAAAGATATAGCATGGCAAGTAAAATACAATACTCAAAGAGATTTACTGAAAGCTACAAAAGATACTCTAAATGAGAAAACGCTAAGAAACCTTGAAAAAGATGACTCCTATTTTGAACGTAATTTTCTGATAGGAATTATTACAGATAACGAATTTTGCCTATGGGCAAAGGATAGTTTTAACACGAAGTATTTACAGAGTTCAACTGCTCGTGTTATTACTAATTGGATTTATGAGTATGCAAAAGAATTTGATAAGGCACCGGGGCAAGATATAGAATCGATTTATTATGATAAACTGAAATCAGGTAATATACAAGAAGAACTGGCAGAGGAGATTGAAGTGGATATATTACCTAAACTAAGTGAAGATTTTGAAAATCGGGGGATTGATATACGTTATCTGAAACAGAGAACAGAGAAATATTTGAATATTCAGATTGCTGCAAAGCGTATTGAAGAAGCTCAATCACATTTAGAAAAACATGATCTGGATGAATTAAACATCGTTCTGAATATTGAACCACCGCAAGCGGAAACAATTAATATGTATATACATTCGATTGCTGAAATGGAAGCAATGGGCGTTAAAAAACCCCGATTATTATTGAAACCATGGTTAAGGGAAGGGGAGACAAATATTTTATATAGTGAGGCCGGAGTTGGAAAATCACTACTGGCTATACTTATTGCTTATCTGCTCGGATTGAAACGATATGATAGTAGTGATGCTGAAATAGCAGGATGGCAAGTAAAGAATCCTACAGGAACGCTATACATTGATGGAGAACTCGGAGAACCGGAAATGATTGAACGTGTAAAACAGTTTAGTTGGCTTGGAGAACAGCAGGAAGGGAAGGAAATAAAAACACTCTCAATACCGAGCTATCAGATAACCACAGGGAAGGATATGAATTTAAGCAATCGTAAAAATCAACGCAAGATTATTGAATGGCTGAAAAAGAATCCGGATTATAAATTCCTGATCCTTGATAGTGTTTCTACAACTTTTGAATTAGAGAGTGAAAATGATAACTCTGAATGGAATAAAAAGATCAATCCATTTTTGAAGAATCTTCGGGCGCTTGGAGTAGCTCACTTAATACAACACCATGAAGGCAAGGACGGAAAACTACGGGGAGCATCAGCGATGAACGCTATGGCTCATAATCAATTCAGATTACAGAATCATAAAGAAAAGGAACAGGGGCAGGCGTGGTTCTTGGTAAATAACAGTGGAAAGCAAAGAGCAGCAGGAGACCTAATGAAACCGTTTTACATTAAGTTTATTACAGATGGAGAGAAAACATTCTGGGAAATATCTGATTTCAAATATAACGATGAAAAGAGTGATAAGAAGAACACAATACTATGTGAGTTGATGAGAGGAACGAAACCAAAAGTTATTATGGAGCAGGTTGGTGTAGGAGCTTCATATATTTCACAAGTTAAGAAATCAGCGATAGATATGAAGTTAATGGATAGTAATGGAAATATAACTAAAAATGGAGTGGAGTTTTTGGAAGATTATGGAGAAGTGTATAAATCTAAAGATACTGTTTAGTTTAGTTTATTTAGTTTAGTTTAGTAATCTAAAGATTACTACTAAACTAAAATCTTTTTTTATTAATAATTTTAGTACTAAACTCCAATAAATATAGGGCTTCCAGAGGATTTAGTTTATTAACTTTTTTAGTAGTAAAATTTTAGTAGGTTTTTAATAGTAAAGTTCACCATAAAAAAATAAATAACGACATGACCACATATATAATTAAAGCAGGTACAAAAAGGGAAGCTACCAAAAATGAATTCAAACTTGCCCAGCATGAATTTAAATCGTGTAGCTTTCCCACCTGTGGTCAAAATAAAATAGAAAGGAAAATAGGATATGAAGGAAAAGAAAAACACTGGAAACTACTTAACCAAATGTTACAGTTATTATGACAAACAATAACAACAACGTATAAACTAAAAGGAGGAATTAAGCATGACCATGAAATGTACAATATGTAGTCATTCCAAGCGGTTACAGATTGATAGGGAAATTATAGAAGGTGGTAACCTTTCAAAGATAGCAAGAAAATATAAAGTTTCGTACAATGCTATATACTATCATTCAAACAATCACCTTACCCGGCAATTGATACAAGCCTATGCAACCAAAGAAACGAATGAAAATTTTGATCTGTTGGGACGTATAGATAAGATTGTTACACGGACGGAAAAGATATTTCACAGGAATTTTGATGAGGGAAAAGATGGAGTAGCATTGAAGGCATTGGACAGTCAACGAAATACCTTTGAGTTACTGGCTAAGATTTCATACACATTACACCAGGTGAAGTTGGCGGAGATTGAATGTATGACAATTGATAAGCAAGAAAACACCAAACACCAAGAATTTGCCAATAAAATGGATGTATTGAACATGCCGGAAATGGAGATGTTGAATAAACTTGTTAAAAAGGTTGAAAATTCAGATGCAAAAACAATTATTATCCCTGAACCTTCGGATAACATCAGGGGTGAAGCGGATGTAATTCTTAATAAAGTACCAAAACAAAGCAGGACCAAACCCAAAGTTGAAAAAAGCATAAAACCAAAACGAATTAGAACCCAACAGCCGGAGGATGAAAATTTAAAGGTAAAACCAATCCCACCGGTTGACCTCGACCCGAAAAAGCACAAAGATGATGATGATAATGAAAATACCTTTAATAAAGGCTTATTTAGCGATTTTTAATTTGATTGACATAATATATCACCCGACCGGAGAAACTGCCTAAAACCCAATGAAAAATAAGTCCTCCGGGTTGTTTTGAGTGTTTCATTAGTTAATGGATATATATTTAAGCAAATTTAGATTTCAGGATGTTGGTTTTTGAATTTTTTAATTATTTTCATTTTAGCATAATCCATTCATTATCAATAGATATTATTTAAAATCATTATAAATTATATATTTCATAAGAAATATTTAAAATAAGTTTGTTTTTTCAAATGTTTTTAATAATTTTACCAATGAAATATATAAAATAAATGGAGGTAAAAATTATGGAAACATCAAACACACCTAAGAACCAACGGAATAATTGGGTAATTACACCGGACAAATTCTTTGATGAACAAGAACGGGCAAAACTAATGAAGCATACCCGGGAACAATCAGAATTGGATGTAATGAAAGGACGTCAATCATGGGCGGTTAGATGGATGTTAGTTGATTTGGCTTTATTTTCAGGGTTGCGGGTATCGGAAATTGCAGCATTGAAAATTGAAGACATCAATTTAAAAGCCAAAGACCCATATTTAATAGTACACAAAGGAAAGGGCGGGAAAAAACGTGTTGTTTATTTGGAAAATGGATTAGTTCGGCATATAAAGCAATTCATCCAGTTTAAAAAGAAGACATTGGGGCAGTCTGTTGAACCTGACGCATTTTTATTCCCCAATCGTTCAGGAGGGCAGGTTAAACCAATAACATTGCAAGTTTCATTTAAAGTGGCTGTAAAAAAAGCTGATTTGTCAAATCATTATTCCATACATTCTGCCAGGCATACTTACGCAACGTTTTTGTACCGTGATACCCGGAATTTGCGATATGTACAAAAACAGCTTGGGCATACTAATATTGGGATGACATCTTTATATGCTGATATTTTGCCGGAGGAAAATGGACATTTAGCCAATGCAATTAAAAGAGATTGACAAACCAAAATTGAGTATTTATTGAGTATTATTTAACAAAAATAGCAGAAATCACAAAGGCACTCCTTTCCCCGTACTGTGAGCGAATAGAGATAGCTGGGAGCATCAGGCGTAAAAAACCGGATAACCATCATCCACGATTAAAATTCCTGCCTCCTTTTTTCTTTGAATTATTGGCTTATCTTATTGGGCTGGCAGTCCTTTACAAGATTGGCTCATATATATTGAGTATTATTTAACTGAAATGTTTAACCAAAAACGAAACAGATATGAAAAATTTAAGATTTGCACCTATTATCCGTGTGAGTACTGAAAAGCAGAAAGGGAAAGGTGAAAGTTTACGTACCCAAAGAACCCAAATTGAACAGTTTGTGAAAAGTTTAAATGGCACTATCCCTGACCATTGTTGGCAGTACGTAGGGCAGGAACACGCCACACCAGACGCTCAAAGGCAAAATTTGGAAAAATTATTGCATGATAGCAGTGAAGATTTGTTTGATGCTGTGATTGTATGTGATGCAAGCCGTTGGAGCAGGGACAACCAACGGAGTAAAGAGGGATTGGAAATTTTAAAAACCAATGGAATTAAATTTTTCATTGGCACATCAGAATATGATTTGAATCACCCGGAACATCGGTTTTTTATTGGTATCAGTACGGAAATTAATGAAATGCAGTCAGGGATACAAGTACAGAAAAGCGTAATCAATAGGATACACAGGGCAAAACGTGGCATTCCAACCAGCGGCAGACTGCCTTACGGACGTGTTTTTGACAGGAAAAAGAACGTTTGGGGTATTGAGCCGGAAAAGAAAGCAATCATTGAAAATGCAGCTGAAAGATATTTAGCAGGGGAAGGAATAGTAGACATAGCAACCACACATAATATGAACCCATCTAATCTACATAAAATATTAACAAAACGCTCCGGTAACAAATGGGACATTCGTATAAGATGTAAAAAATTTAACATTGATGAAACGATAACAATGGAAATACCACGTTTACTGCCTGAAAACATCATCCAATCCATTAAGTCTTTAAGTGATCGAAACAGGACGTTTACTCATGGGGAATTGAAATATCCGTACTTATTAAGAAGGTACATTTTTTGCGGATATTGTGGTTTCGGTTATTTTGGACAAACAAATCGGGGGGTTACCCGATATTATAGGCATAGCCGAAATAATAAAGATTGTGAAGGGAATAAAAATTGGCTTACGGCTGATAAAATAGAAAATGCTGTTTTGATTGAGATTATCCGGCTTATGGGAGACCGGGAACGCTTCAAAAAAAGTATTGAAGCAGCCATACCTAATTTGGATGCGATTAAAAAGATGGAAGCGGAGCGGGATGAGTTAATTAAAGAGCTGGAAGCATTGGAAAAACAAAAGGACAATGTAATTGATATGGTTGCTGAAGGCATTATTTGTAAAGATGATGTTGAAAAGAAAATGAATCAAATCAAGGATAAGCAATCTACATTTTCTGCCCGTATTAACACCATCAACAATGAAATAACCAACCGGCCAACTGATAACCAGATTAAAAAAGTTTCTAAATTGGGTGCAAAAGTAGGATTAGACGCTTCAAAGCATACACCGGAGTTAATTTTGAAAAGACGTAGCTATAAATGGAAACAAAATTTAATTGAAGATGTGTTTAGTGGTACTGACAGTAACGGTAATAAAAATGGGATTTACATTAAAAACATCAGTGACAGAAACTTTAGTTATGAATTGCGTGGAAGTATGGGAAAGGTTTTCGGGAAAATTTCACCATCAGAAATTAAACCAGAACATCAGGAAACCGACAAATCACATAAAAGCCAAAATGCTTTGTATTTACAAGGCAGAGGCCTTCGCTTATGCCGGATTTTTGCAGTTCTTCTTCAACAACAGGGGTGATGTTAATCAGTTCCCTGCGCTTGGGGATATCAAACCATACTTCTTTGCGATGTGATTTCATAACGAAATATTTTATGTTTTTATAAGCGTTTTTAGAATGGTTTCAATTCTGTTATCCAGTTCTACTTCTTTCAGTAAAAGTTCACCTGTATTATTCAGCGTTGTACGGACAGAAACATAAAATTTTATTTTCGGTTCGGTACCGCTGGGGCGTATGCTTATTTTGGTTCCGTCTGACAACAAAAATTGCAACACATCAGATTTTGGCAGTGTAATATCGTATCTCAAATCGCTGATCTTATCAACGGCTTGCTGTTTTAAAAAATCGTTGACCATGGTTACCTTTACACCATCAATGCTATCGGGACTATTGTCCCTGAGCTTTTCCATCATGCGTCTTATCTCTTCTTCCCCGGCCTTGCCCTCTTTCTTAATCGACACCAATTCTTCTTTAAAGAATCCGTATTTTAAGTATATCTCAATCAGGATATCATACAGTGTTTTACCTTTAGATTTTGCCCAGGCTGCTGTTTCCGCAATTAAACCACAAGCCATAACCGCATCTTTATCCCGGATAAAATCAGCGGCAAGGTATCCGTATGATTCTTCGCCACCAATGATGAATATTTCTTTGCCTTCGAGTTCACGTATTTTGGCTGCAATGAACTTAAAACCCGTGAGTGTGTCGTAACTGTTTATATCAAAACTTTCAGAAATTTCGGCAAGCAATTCACTGGTAACAATGGTTTTTACCGTAAAACCGTTTTCCGGTAATTTTCCGCTTTGTTTCAGGTTACTAAGCACATAATAATACAAAATTGAAGCCGTCTGGTTGCCGTTTAGAAACTGGTATGAACCATCTTTTTTTCTAACGATCACCCCTACCCTGTCCCCGTCGGGATCGGTTCCCATAACAATATCGGCATTCGTTTCATGAGCTTTTTTCATGGCCAGATCAAAAGCCGCTGACTCTTCAGGGTTGGGTGATTCCACCGTCGGAAAATCTCCGTCTGTCATATCCTGCTCCGGCACATGAATAACATTGGTAAAACCCAGCGCTTCCAGGTAGCGGGGAACCAAAATCACCCCCGTTCCGTGCAAAGGTGTATATACTATTGGCATATCGTGCTGAGCTTTTATTGCCTCCGGAGATAAACTCAATTTCGACAATTTTTCCATGTAAGCATTGTCCACTTCCTCACCAATGGTGTGAATCAGTTTATTATCGGCATCACTTTTAACCTTATCAGGCGAACTAATGGCCTGTACCATTTCTATAATGCCCTTGTCGTGCGGATAAATTATCTGCCCCCCGTCATCCCAGTACACTTTATATCCATTGTATTCTTTTGGATTATGGGAGGCTGTGATCATCACTCCACATTGAC
This sequence comes from uncultured Bacteroidales bacterium, assembly GCA_964527535.1. GTDB lineage: Bacteria > Bacteroidota > Bacteroidia > Bacteroidales > ML635J-15 > JAQIBY01. Next base: position 19,361 of record CAZGPW010000030.1, on the reverse strand, counting down.
ACTCCAAATGCCTGATAGCAAAGGACAATTCAGGCGTAGGCCTAAGCTTGTCAAACAAAAATACTTCAAACCCGTTGGCACTCAATACATTTGCTGTTGTTTTTGCAAACAAGGTGGAATTGTTACGGCAATCGTAAGCTATTGCTGCTTTGGGATGTTTCATTTTTATCTGCGACTTCACATAATTTGCCAATCCCTGGGTAGCCATGCCAACCGTATATACATTCATCCGGTTGGATCCAATTCCCATGATGCCACGCATGCCACCGGTACCAAATTCCAAATCCTTGTAGAAAGCTTCTTCCGCACCTTCCGGATCATTGGCGATCATATCTTTAATGTTGTCTTTGCTTTCCTTATCAACCTCTGAATCCAACCAAAGATCAATTTTTTTCACAGTGTTCTCACTCAGTTGATTATTCTTCATATCATTATTTTTAGAGAATTACACATAACTATGCCATATTGTTCAGGGCATTTCGAATCAATTTTACAACATATTATCATACTGTTACAGCCTGTTTTCACAGGTAACAATTCAAAATATCAATTTTATCATGCATAACATGAAAATTCTTTCTGTATTGTCTCAAAATAATTTTATCTTAGCAAATTTAGAAATAATAATGAAGAATTATAATTAATTTATTGTACAACAAAAGATATCAGACATGAGCAAAAACAAGAAATTCATGACCTGCGACGGAAATATGGCTGCATCACACGTGGCCTATATTTTCAGTGAAGTCGCATGCATTTATCCGATCACACCATCATCCACAATGGCAGAGTACATTGATGAATGGGCTGCCAACGGCAGAAAAAACATGTTCGGACAAACCGTACAGGTTGAAGAGATGCAATCAGAAGGTGGTGCATCCGGCGCTGTTCACGGTGCCCTTCAGGGAGGTTCGCTAACCTCTACGTTTACAGCCTCACAGGGCTTACTTCTGATGATTCCCAACATGCATAAAATAAGCGGAGAATTGCTTCCCGGCGTTTTCCATGTGTCTGCACGCAGTGTGGCAGGACATGCATTGTCTATTTTTGGCGATCACAGTGACGTGATGAACTGCCGTACTACCGGTTTTAATATGATCGCTACAGGTGGCGTTCAGGAAATTATGGACCTGGCGCCTGTTGCACATCTGACAGCCATCAAAGCAAGGTTGCCTTTTGTGCATTTCTTTGATGGTTTCCGCACGTCGCACGAAATACAAAAAGTTGAGTATTTCGACAACGAGGACATGGCACCATTGGTGGATTATAAAACATTGAAAAAATTCAGGAACAATTCATTGAATCCTGAGCATCCGGTAACACGCGGAACAGCTCAAAATCCTGACATTTATTTCCAGGCAAAAGAATCAGCAAATAAATTTTACGAGCCTGTTGCAGATATTGTTGAAGAATACATGCAGCAAGTCACAAAATTGACAGGCCGGGAATACCATCCGTTCAATTATTATGGCGCACCGGATGCAGAACATGTGGTTATTGCCATGGGTACTGTCACAGACACTCTCCGCGAAGTGGTTGACAGCCTCGTTGCCAAAGGAGAAAAAGTTGGCATGCTGGCCGTTCATCTTTACAGGCCATTTTCAGCAAAATATTTCATGAAAGCCATGCCGGAAACTGTCAAACGCATTGCAGTGCTTGACAGGACAAAAGAACCCGGTGCCAATGGCGAACCTCTGTATCTGGATGTCAGGGATTTGTATTACGGTAAAGAAAATGCACCGCTTATCGTTGGCGGAAGGTATGGGCTTTCATCCAAAGACACCACACCGGCAATGATGGTGGGCGTATATGATAATTTGAAACAAAATGAACCCAAAAACGGATTTACCGTTGGCATTGAAGATGATGTCACTTTCCTTTCCCTTCCAAAGAAAGAAGAAATATCCGTTGTGCCGGAAGGAACTTTTGAAGGCAGGTTCTACGGCCTTGGTTCAGATGGTACTGTCGGAGCAAACAAAAACAGCATTAAGATCATCGGCGAATCAACGGATAAATTTTGTCAGGCATATTTTGCGTACGACTCCAAAAAATCGGGTGGTTTTACAGGATCGCATTTGCGTTTTGGGGACAAACCCATAAGGGCACCTTACCTGGTAACCACACCGGACTTTGTGGCCTGTCATGTGCCTGCATATCTGCAAAAATACGACATGCTGCGTGGCATTAAAGAAGGCGGAACCTTTCTTTTCAATTCCATCTGGAACAAAGAAGAAACAAAGAACCGCATGCCCGATCACATGAAGAAAACGCTGGCAGAGAAAAACATCAGTTTTTACATCATCAACGCCACTAAAATTGCAGAAGAAATTGGTCTTGGCAACCGAACCAATACCATTATGCAGTCGGCTTTCTTCAAGATATCCGAAGTGATTCCTTACGATCTAGCTGTGAAAGAAATGAAGAAAATGATTCAGAAAACTTTCGGCAAAAAAGGCGAAGACATTGTCAACATGAACTACGAAGCTGTTGAACGTGGAGGAAATGTGACAAAAATTGATGTACCTGAATCATGGAAAAACATTGACTCCAAAGGATTTGAAGTGCCACATCATCCGGATGCCACGGATTTTGTAAAAAACGTTGCCGAAGTAATGAACGCCCAGGCAGGCGATGACCTTCCGGTTTCTGCTTTTATTGATCGCGAAGACGGATCTTTCCCCGCCGGCACAACAAAATATGAAAAACGCGGCATAGCCGTTAACATTCCCGAATGGAAAGAAGACAACTGTATTCAATGTAACCAGTGTGCTTACGTATGTCCGCATGCAGCAATTCGTCCATTCCTGCTCACCGAAGAAGAATTGGCTAACGCTCCGGAAGGGACACGCGCAATACAAGGCATTGGGAAAACAAAAGAATATAAATTTGTTATGCAGGTAAGCCCGCTTGATTGTACAGGTTGTGGCAATTGTGCCGATATATGTCCTGCCAAAGAAAAAGCACTGATAATGAAAACCCTCGACACGCAAATGAGTGAGGTGGAACGTTTTCAATATATGGATGAAAAAGTGGGATATAAAGACACCGTTTTACCAAAAGAAAAAACGGTTAAAAACTCACAATTTGCCCAACCATTGGTTGAATTTTCAGGTGCATGTGCAGGCTGCGGCGAAACACCCTATGTAAAAGCCATCACCCAATTGTTTGGCGAGCGGATGATAGTGGCAAATGCCACAGGTTGTACGTCCATCTGGGGTGGATCTGCACCAAGTACCCCATACACCTCTAATTACAAATCAGGCAAAGGTGTAGCCTGGGCCAATTCATTGTTCGAAGACAACGCTGAATATGGCTTTGGTATCGCCACAGGCATTGAAAAAATCCGTGAGAAAATCAAATTGTGGATTGAGGGTGCCGACTGGGATGCTGAAACCAAAGAAGCAGGCCAAAACTGGATTGACAACATGAACGATGCCAAAGGATCGGAAGAAGCCAGTGAGGCATTGCTTGATAAATTGAAAAATAAAAACGACGATGCCGCCAAAAACATCATCGAATTCAAAGACTACCTGGTCAAGAAATCCGTCTGGATTGTCGGAGGTGACGGCTGGGCTTATGACATTGGATATGGCGGCCTGGATCATGTGATTGCATCCGGCAAAGATGTAAATATACTGGTTTTGGATACCGAAGTTTATTCGAATACCGGCGGACAAGCTTCAAAAGCAACTCCTGTTGGAGCCGTGGCCAAGTTTGCTGCAAGCGGCATGAAAATCCGCAAAAAAGACCTCGGAGCCATGGCGATGGTTTATGGATCGGTTTATGTAGCACAGGTAGCCATGGGTGCCAGCCAGAATCAATTTTTCAAAGCCATGAAAGAAGCCGAAGCATACCCCGGGCCTTCTCTTATTATTGCTTATGCACCATGTATCAACCATGGATTACGTAAAGGCATGGGCAAAACCCAGGAAGAAGAGGCCGATGCAGTTAAAGCCGGTTACTGGCACAACTATCGTTTCAACCCGCTTCTTGATAAAGAGGGTAAAAATCCGTTTAGCCTGGACAGTAAAGAACCAGACTGGGATAAATTCCAGGATTTCCTGTTGGGAGAGACAAGATTCCTTTCCCTCACCAAAACCTTCCCTGAAGAAGCCAAAAAGCTCTTCAAGATTACCGAAGAAGATGCCAAATACAGGTACAATTACTACAAAAGGCTGGCTGAACAGAAATAAGCCGGTACACATACAATTAGAAAAGGCTGACTTTGCAAAGTCAGCCTTTTTTTGTTCCTCCCAAACATTCTAAGATATTAACTGTTGCTTACGCAAATCAAGCAGCCTTCGCTATCTTTTGCTTCGATAATACAAAGACCATCACTGGGACAACGGCTTGCTTTGCCCCCTTTTTACAATATTTCTTTATCGATTTTTGTAAAAATGATTTTTTTTTCTGCCGTTAACAAATTATGTTTACATTCGCTTTAAATAAATGCCCCTGATTCGATGATACCCTTAGGCAAAATAATAACATATAGTATCTTGATATTTTGTATCTTAATGCTTGTCTTTTCCATTGGTTGTACTGAGGATAACGATGAATTTTTCACTAGTTACGATACAAATTACTATCCCATACAATCCGGGAAATACAATATTTATGATGTGACAGAAATTACCATTGATGCTCCCTCGAATGTATATGATACCCTCAATTATCAATTAAAAGAATTAATCGGCGGTAAATACACTGATAATGCAGGAAAAACGGCATACCTTTTTCTCCGTTATAAGCGTGACGATGAAAACACAATGTGGCATATTTCTGATGTGTGGACATTGCAAATCGCAAATAACCGGTTGTTCCTTACGGAAGAAAACCACCGCATCGTAAAAATGCACTTTCCACTTTCACTTGATAAAAGCTGGGACGGCAATGCATACAACGAACTGGAAGCTATGAATTTCACCATTACCAGCCTGGATGAACCCGCTACCATTAATCAGCACCATTTTGATTCTGTTCTGACAATCACCCAGGAAGCCGACTCATCCCTTATTCATAAAAGCTACAGGCTTGAAAAATACGCCAGGGATACAGGGCTGATATACAAGGAAATCACCGAACTCAATTCCCAGGAAATAGAACCGGGCGTTCCTCTTGAAGATCGCATTACCACCGGAAACATATACAAACAATGGTTTGTGGAAAATGGAGAAGATGACGATTATGAAATTTAATTTTTCCTTTCTTATACTCTTTTTTTTGTCCCTAAATAGCATTGCTCAGGAGCCTGCTTCTTACTGGGTGGGATTTACGGATAAGCTCAACAACAGTTACAGCATCCATGCCCCTGAAGCGTTCCTGAGTAAGCGATCGGTTGACCGGCGCATAAAACATAACATAAACATTGACAGCACCGACCTGCCCGTCAGCAACATGTACATTGACAGCCTGTCAAAGTTTGATCTAAATACCCGGTACACTTCAAAATGGATGAATGGCGTGGTTGTGACATCCGATGATACTACACTGCTGGATACCATCACCACCATCGGTTTTGTCGATCGTGTTGAATTCATCAGACAAAAAGACACATCCAAAACAACATGGCAGGAAAAAGGCGTGATAAAAGACAATTATTTTGATTATGGAAGGGCTTACAATCAAATAGAAATGCTCAACGGCCATGTATTGCACAATCTGGGTCATAGAGGCGAAGGGATGTTAATAGCGGTACTTGACGCCGGGTTTCTTTACATGCCCGGGGTGTCTGTTTTTGATCATCTTTTTTCCGAAGGACGCATCCTTGAAACACGCGATTATGTAAAATCCGGCGATATGGTATATGGTTGGCATACCCACGGCATGGCTGTTATGGGAATACTTGCCGGCAAACATGAATCAAAGCTTGTTGGCACCGCTCCCCTTGCCGATTTTATCCTTATCCGTTCGGAAGACGCCGCAACGGAACAACGCATAGAAGAATACAACTGGATTGCAGGCGCCGAATACGCCGACAGCCTTGGAGCTGACGTGTTTAATGTATCGCTGGGGTACAAAGGTTTTGATTTGGAGGAATGGAACTATGACAACACTGACATTGACGGACAAACCGCTCCCATTTCCATCGCTGCAAGCATGGCAGCACAAAAAGGAATGTTGTTGGTCATTGCAGCCGGGAATAGTGGCGATGATGCTGACAGAAAAATTGGTGTTCCGGCAGATGCTGATTCTGTACTCACCGTAGGATCTGTTGACAGTACAGGCAATTATTCTCCGTTCAGCTCCATAGGATATACCGCCGATGGACGCGTAAAACCGGATGTTGTGGCACAGGGGACAAAAACCTATTACATGAACAACGACAATAACGTTGTTTCAGGAAACGGAACATCCTTTTCCACCCCTGTTATAGCAGGGTTAACAGCATGCTTGTGGCAAGCTCATCCCGATAAATCCAACATGGAAATCATCAACGCTGTCAGGCAATCGGCTCACCTGTATGAAAACCCCAACGACAGCCTGGGGTATGGGATTCCGGATTTTGGCACGGCAAACCTGCTGCTCAAAAATATAGAGTTTTCGGCTTTTAATAATGAACAATTGGTAAACGTTTTCCCCAACCCTGTACAAAATGCCCTGAACATACATTTTTATTCTGTGGATACCCAACAAATTACATTGCGGATATACAACATATCAGGAAAATTGATGCTGGAAGACCAAAGAAATGTACACCGCACATCTTACAACACATATTCTTACCCGGATGCAGCCTTACTCTCTGACGGCATCTATATTCTCGAAGTGATAACAAAAAACCACGTCTATAGTAAAAAATTCATAAAACAGTAATCCTATGGCCGAACAAGCACTGAGCCTCCTTGAACTACAAAGAGAAATAAAATCAGCTGTAGAGCTTAATCTTGACACGCATTACTGGGTTGTTGGCGAGATCAGTGACATAAACATCAATTACAAAGGCCATTGTTACATGAACCTTGTGCAAAAGGATGAACACAGCGACAACATCCTTGCAAAAACACGAACCATTATCTGGGCAAACCATTACAGGATGCTTAGCTCCTATTTTAAAAGCCAGACAAAGAAAAGCCTGAGGGCCGGGCTAAAAGTCATGTTTAAAGTCAGGGTTAACTATCACGAACAATATGGCTTGAGCCTTCAGGCTGTTGATGTTGACCCCACTTATACGATGGGGGATGTGGAAAAACGACGGCGGGAAATCATTGCCAAACTCGAAGAAGCAGGCGTTACAGATATGAACAAAACGATTGATCTCCCTCTGGTCATTCACAATATTGCTGTCATTTCATCGGATACGGCAGCAGGATTTGGCGATTTTGTAGCCCAGATGGAAACCAACCCGAAACATTACGCATTCAATATTGAGCTATTCAGGGCTGCCATGCAAGGTGAAGACACCGAAAAATCTGTTGTTAATGCACTCGAAGCCATATTTAATTCCGATACGGATTTTGATGTCGTTGTGATTATCCGGGGTGGCGGGGCAAAACCAGACCTGTCCTGGTTTGACAACTACAACATTGCAGCGCATGTAGCGCAGTTTCCTGTCCCTGTTTTTTCCGGCATCGGACACGAACGGGATGCCAGCGTTACCGATATGGTAGCACACACACATCTAAAAACCCCTACCGCTGTTGCCGAAATGATCATCAACCACAACCGGGGTTTTGAAGAAAGCATCGACCAGGAACTTGAAATCCTGCTCAGTGTCCTAAGGCAATACCTGAACGATAAAAAACAGCATCTGAACACGATTTCCAAAAATTTTATCCCCCTTGTCAACGCACACATAAACGAACAGGAAAGAACATTGCAACTCATGTACAACAAGCTTTACAGTAAAAATCATCATGTGTTGCATTCCAATAAACAAAAAATTGATCATTTGAGTTATCAACTATCAACCACATGCAAAACACACATCAACCTGCACAAAGAACACACAAACAGGTTGACCGGTGAGCTTAAAAACACTTATAAAGGGGTCATGGTACACGAAAAATACCGCCTCGAACGTTATCAGGATAAGATTGAAGCTGAAAACCCTGTCCGGTTGCTGGAAAAAGGATTCAGCATGACCAGCAAAAACGGCAAACCGGTAAACTCTGTGAAGGAAGTCAAAAAAGGAGATATCATCAGCACAACATTCAGAGACGGAGATATTGACAGTGAAGTACGTTAAAAACATAACGATATTGATGTTTCTTTTTGTATCAATCAGTTCTTACGGTTGGGTCAGGCGATCAGACAGCACTCTTTTCATCAGCATACACGGGGATATTTTATACACCCATTTAAGAAATCACATTTACGGCACTGATTTCTTACCAGGATACAGCCTGGGTTTTGGTACCAATGCGTATTTCACACAATGGCAGGAATTTGGTTTTACGGCGGGATTGGGATACAACAGCAGAAAATTCAGCCTTGATAACTCCATGGCTGTTTTCAATGACATCAATGAACAAATTGATGAGGTAAGGGCATATTATAATCTGGATTATTTAACCATACCTTTTACTGCAAGGTATAACCTGGGAAAAAAGTTCAACCTATACCTGGATGCCGGCATGCGGGTAAATATTTTACTGGGGGCAGAAAAATACGCCAAAAAAGACAGCCTGCCACCGGAAACCAACGACCTGCAATCGTACCGTTTTGATGTCACTGAAGATCATCCTTCCGTATGTTTTTCGCTGCAGGGAGGCGCCGGCATGGAATATTTTATAAGTTCACGCTTTGCAGTGTATCTGGATTACAAATACATCCGGGATATATCCCCCCTGTTTGTGTATAAAAACCTTCCACAGGGAGTCATCCCCAAAATGTATGCCCACAAACTGGAGGTAGGGATACGCTGGGGCATACCAATTAAATACTCTGTTGACAGAAGGTTTCAGTAATTTTTTTTAGTATAATATCTTAAAAATTAGTATTCATTCCCCTGTTGCGATTTAAAAAAAAGGAACGTATTTTTGATAAAAATTTACTATGAATCAAGCTATATTAGAAATTCTCAGGAGAGAAGTCGTTCCGGCACTGGGATGTACAGAACCGGTAGCGGTTGGTATTGCAACAGCCAGGGCCAGGGAATTACTGGGGACAATGCCTGATAAAGTGAATGTACAGGTAAGTGGTAATATTTTTAAGAACGGGATGGGTGTCGGCATTCCCGGAACCACAATGACCGGACTTCCTATGGCCGTATCCCTGGCGGTTTTATTTGGAAAAAGCAGCAGCGGATTGGAAATATTTGAGAATGTAGGTAAAGCTGAAGAATCAGCCGCTAAATTGTTTCTGCAGGAAAAATCAGTTAAGGTCACTGTAAAAAAAGATACGGATAAATTGTATGTGGAAAGCAAAGTGTTTAAAGGTGCAGAATACGCAAAAGTAATCATCTGCCAACATCACGACAACATTGTGTTGGAAGAAAAAAATCATACAATTTTGCTGGATAACCGTCCAAATTACAACAATTCAGATTGTACAGGCGCTGATTGGAGTTCAGGTGTAAAGTATGCCGGCATTTACAGGTTTACACGTGAAGTTCCTTACGATGATATTGCTTTTTTGCGACATGCCATTGATATGAATTGTGCCATTGCACATGAAGGCTTACAAAACACTTATGGTTTACAAACAGGCCGGATAATTGACCGTTACATTGAAAAAGGGATACTCAAAGATGACCTGGCGTCCTATGCTGTGAAATTGACGTCGGCAGCCACAGATGCGCGTATGTCCGGATCCACCTTGCCCGTTATGACAAATGCCGGAAGCGGAAACCAGGGGCTAAGTGTTTCATTACCTGTGGTAGCTACAGCACAAAAACTATCATCCAATACAGATACCACAATCCGGGCCATGGCATTAGCACAACTTACTGCCATTTACATGAAACAGTTTTTAGGCAAACTATCGGCATTTTGTGGTATAACCATTGCGTCAGCCGGTGCCAGTGCAGGCATTGTGGATTTGCTTGGCGGCAATTACGATCACGTAACAAAAGCAATCAGTAATATGGCCGGGAACATCAGCGGCATGCTTTGCGATGGTGCTAAACCGGGATGTGCACTAAAAGTATCTTCAGGCGTTTACGCTGCGGTATTGTCTGCAATGCTGGCGGTGGAAAACACAAGCGTATCGGAACCCAATGGATTTGTTACGCCAGACATTGAAGATACCATGCGTACCATTGGGAAAATTGGTAACGAAGGCATGCAAACAACCGATGATATGATCCTGGAAAAAATGCAGTCGCATAAAACCCGCAGAACACCTTAATAAAATCAGTTGGCAGTTTATAAACCCAAAAGGATACCGGGGTTGTCAATTGTGTGTTTTGCTGATATCATTTCTCCTGCGTGTACCAAAAAGATGAAAATCTTTAATGGAATTTTTGTGAATGATGGAATAGACAAGTCGCCGGTTCATGTTTTGAACCAAAAGAAACAGGGGGGAAAGCAACATGATTCTGCGTGACACCATCCATCTGGCATCGTATTTCCAACTATTTCTTTTAAGCTTATCCACCCTGGCCACATTACCACTGATGATATGGCTGTTAGTCATGGCGGTGGAAAGCATGGATTCGGAATATTTCAGGTCAGTGAATTCAGCGATTTTTGGCAGCACATATTCAGGAAAAAGGGATAGCTCTTCATAACCGACATTCAGCGGTTTTATTCCCATTTTTTGTATCCGCAACCTGAGTTTAACGTTCTCCAGATACCACCGCAAAAAGAAATACAATACCGGCTTGCCCGTTGCCAGGTGCCGGGAATAGCTCCAGCTCCTGACATCACGTGTCAGGTAAATGACGTATAAATCATGTGTTTCGTTCAGATACTTCAGGTATGCATAGCTGTTTTTTGAAGAATCCACCACAGTAAGGCTTGTGCCGAACCGGCGTTTTAGCAAATCAAAGACGGCCTCAAGTTTCTCAGGGTCGTCGTTCTTTCCCTCCAGCAAGCGGGGAACTTCTTTCCACACAACACAATCGTCAGCTTTTTCACCGCATGAACAAACGGATGTATAATGCCTGTTCCGTGAATGCTCATCCATGATGGATTTTAGCTCCCCCAGCCCAACCACTCCGGGCAAGGTTCCCAACGACATGTCAAGCATGGTTGATCCGGAATGCCCCAGGCCGGCTATGTAAATTACTTTAGAAGCCATTGGTTAATAACTCTATAATACTATTATTCATGCATGCATTGTTCACTGTTCACTTTCATGCCAAATTTACTTCAGTACATAACAAAAACCTCAAAAAACAACATTTTACAAACAGATTATTAACAACTTCCAGGTTTTTGTTGATGATGATCAGATCAGAATAAATATAACTCACATAAGCCAATGATATTCCATTTACTTATAACGATAACCAAAGCGCAAATAAACATGAATACCAAGATCAGTTACAAAAATAATGAATAAGTTTCATTTCTTAGTGGTAAAACCGGATAAAATCTTGTGCATGTGATTCCAGGGTGCGTTCACTTCGGCTTCGCTTGCTTCGAATCCGCTCAGCACATCGCAGCACAGCGCAGCACGGCGCAGTACACCGCAACTGTGTAATATTTAATACTATTATTGATGATTATTCCGGCACTTCCGGTGGTTTGCGCTTTTGCTTTTTGTCTGCTCGTTTGCGTTTATTTTCAAGTCGTTTATTCTTTTCCTTACGTGGCACACGCGTTTTTTTGCGCTTTTTCTCCGGTTTGAGCGCGGTTTTGATAAATTTCAGCAGCTTTTCAATAGCTTCCTGCCGATTGTCTGCCTGTGATCGACCGGCTTCGCATACCATCTGCAAAATGCCTTCCGATGAAATATGGTTTTTACCTTTGACCAATAAGCGGGCCTTCTGTTCTTCTGTCAGCACCTGACTGGCCTCCACATCAAAAAACACCTGCACACGGGTTTCGGTTTTGTTCACATGCTGCCCGCCTTTACCACCACTGCGGCTGGTCTGGAAATCCAGTTCTTTTATAAGGGCTTCTGTGTTGAAATCGTCAGGCATAAGATACTCTTTGGTTGGAATGTCAGGACAAAGGTAATAAGTCAGGGTAAACATGTCAAATAATTTGTTGCTAAGCCTCCGGCAATTGATTAATAAACCATCTGTTTCCAATGTCATTTCGGACCTTGTCCGGCATGTGTTTTATGCTCAATAAAAAAATGGTATTGATTGCCAGACTTTAATTACCTTTACAATTAATAAATATCATACATACAATAAGCATAAGCAGAATGAATAAAAACACATGTCTCATAGCAATCATTGTTTTGGCTCTGATGTCAGGACATACAGGCAATGCACAGAAAAATATCAGACAAAAGACATGCAGCAGCACCACAATCAGCTTTTCATGGCAGAATTTGCCAGAGAAGGATGTCGAACTGGAATACGGTGAAACCGAAGCATTGGAGGCCGGGTGTGTAGCAGGCCTGGCATTAGAAAATCTCAAGCCGGGTACCGCCTATCATGTAAAGGCAAAACATACCACCCCTACAGGACAATATCATACAAGCACAGGGCTGTTTTCCACAGCTTCCCGCCTGCCGGGAGAAATTAAGGTATATTTCAACCAATGGGTAGATAATGATGCTTCTGATATTGCAGATGCCGTTCATGCACCGGCTTTCGAAGACAGCATTATTGCCTGGATTGATGCAGCAGAAAACAAGCTGGATGTTTGCATGTACAATACCGGGAGTCTGCCTGTGGTGGACGCCATAAATGCTGCCAAAACCCGGGGAGTCGCAGTCAGATACATCGCTGCCGATAATACCGGCACCAACAACTCAGAATTATCCTCGCTTGACCCTGACATTCCACTGTTACAACGCCCATCTGATGATGGTGTGATGCACAATAAATTTCTCATCATTGATGCTGGCACTGAAGCATCAGCCACTGTGGTAACGGGTTCTGCCAACCATACCGGCAACAGCCTTCATGCTGATTACAACAATATGGTTTTCATCAAAGACCATGCGCTGGCACAAGCATATCAACTGGAATTTGAAGAAATGTGGGGCAGCAGCGGGGACAATCCTGATCCCGGAAATGCCCTTTTCGGTGAAGCCAAAACAGACAACACCCCACATATTTTTAACATCGGCGGAACAGACGTAGAGCTGTATTTTTCTCCCTCAGACAATACCACTGCGCAGATTGAGCAAGCCATATTATCAGCCGGCACAAACATGCAGTTTGCTGTATTGACTTTCATCAACAACACACTGGGAGATGCTGCAATAGCTGCACATGATGCAGGCGTTGATGTCAAAGGTATCATTGAAAACATATATTATTTCGGTTCTGAATATTATAGCCTGCAAAATGCCGGCATAGATGTACATTCTCATTTCGATGAACCCCATTTTTTGCATCACAAATATGGCATTGTTGATGCCGGGAATCCGGAAAGCGACCCATTGGTAATTACGGGCTCGCATAACTGGACAAATTCAGCCGAAGATAAATACGATGAGAATACCCTCATCATTCATGATGCAGAAATTGCAGGTATGTATTACGAAGAGTTCATGGCAAGATATGCTGAGCTTGTGGGCTTAACCCTGGAAAACAGCAAAGCAGAAAAACACACAATTTATCCCAATCCCTGCCGGAATGAGTTTACCATCGAATCGGAAAATACGATACTAAACGTTGTCATTTATGATGCTGACGGCAAACAAGTATTTGAAAAAAGGAATGTGAATGCCTGCCAATCCAAGCAGAAAACAGCAGGATTCCCACCAGGTGTATATTGCATCAGGGTAATAACAGGGAAGGGTGATTTTACCACAAAAATCAATCTGATCAGGTAAGTATCCTCAAACGCCTTTAGGTCGATTTTTCCCATATTATACAAAGTGAGTGAGGTTCAAATGCGAAGTTTTTATTTAACCATTAAATTTGCAACAGAACGTTTTCTGTAACTCTCCATGCCCGGCTTGATGATGTGAGGAAACAGTTCTACAAAGCGGGAGCCCCTGTTTTCCAGATAGAACACCCATATAAAATAATACAGGGCTAAAGCCCTTTTTTCTCTCATTGTTTATTAATTGGGCTTTAGCCCTGATAATCGTCATTAAATATAGATGGCAAAGTGTAAATAAACCCTATGTTTGTAATGTGAAAGTTCCCTTAAAAAAGTCACATGCCAACAGTGTGGCAACTATTTTACAATAATTTTTTGCTGATAATCACGGTTTTCAATTTTCAGTTTTACCATATACATGCCCGTTGGTAATTTGCCAAGTTCAATGTACCGGCCGGGGGATTTTTTCTGATATACCTTTTTCCCCGCGACATTGAACAACTGTATGAAATCGGGGCTAGTTTCCGATTGAATAAAAAGATGATCTCCCGCCGGATTCGGATAAACTGTCACGTCCTTCTTTTTATTCACAGGGGTAAATACCCATTCATCCGTTTCAAGTACACAGCGTGCTTCAAAAACTTGTGTCTGGCTTTTCCCCCCGGGGCAATAAACGATAACGACCAACAGGTATTCATTTCCATTTACGATCTCAGGCACACTGTCCACAAATGTATATTCTCCTTGTTCAGAATAATAAATCAGATCAATCGTGTTTGCAATGGTATCAGCCAGGTTGGCTAAAACGCTATCGGCAGGCTGTAAGCCATTGATACAGGTATCTATATCAACCAGAATCAAACCGTAGCAAACGTTCATGTAATCATCTTTATAGACCTCAACGCTATCGTTACCAAAATAAAAATTGGCTGACACATCATAATGCCCCGCACTACTGAAATAACAACTTGTATCCTGTGCCCATGCATGCTCCGGTGTTCCACCTTCAAAATACCAGTGAATGCTATCCGGTTGGGATGGTGTAGTGACATACGAATAAAAATTGACTTCCTGGCCGGTATGAGTCACGTTATCATCGACGTAAAAATTCAGGCTATCGGCATAAAAATTTTCCTGCACATGAATGTAATCCGTTTTACTGTAGCAATAGGCTGTATCGGGGGTATAAACACACAAGCTCACAGAATAATCACCAAAATAAGGGTAAACAATGCCGGAAGGATTTTCTTCGACGGACTCTCCCGGGACAGCACCGGAAAAATACCAATGCACACTGTCAATCGGCCCGGTGGACATATTGTAAAAATTCAGATCACCACCCTCAAAGCTGTACTGGGAATTGGCCGTAAAATCCACATCCAATTCAGGCTCATCACAACACACATGAATGGCATCTTCGGCACAATAAACCGATGTATCATTCAAATTCCCGATTTCCAGGATAATATCGTAATATCCAGATTCATTATATGTAACTTCCTGAACCGCTTGTGAAGAGGTATGCGGGTAACCGCCGGGGAAATAAAAATGCCTGACATACATATTTCCCTCACTTGTATCGGTGACCGTAATGCTGCCTCCATTTGCAATCAATGTATCACTGATTTCAAAACCGGCATTGACCATGCCTATAGAATCAGGATAAGGCGGACAAACTGTCATGCCGGTATTCAAGGGATCAAGCCAGGGTGCTAACTGGTTGACCTGTTCCATTCCATTCATATCCCAATGGTAAGAAAACCGTCCAAAATAATCTGATGCACCAAGATCATTACAACTTGACGCACCACCCGTTAAGGTACCAACAAGCAAGCCATTTGCATTGAACAATGGCGCCCCGGAGGAGCCACCTTCGGTAACACTATGACCGTTAGTGGTTTCACTGTAAGATAGTTCAAGGTGTGCATTTGGCATACTACCAGACCATGTACCAGGTGAAGGAGGCTCGGTATATGTACTGATTTTTTTAATATCACCAGATGGATGGTGAATGGTCACACCTGAAGCCATATTTGATTCAGACAAATCCCATCCGTTATAATAAACTTCATAGCCGGATGGTGGTGTAGTTAAGAGTTCCAACAACAGGAAATCGCTACCACCTTCATCATTTCCAACAGCTAACTTGTCTGCCCCGATAATAACATCGTAAGCAGGTTCAGATGCAGGGTCTGTACAATTTGGAGATTCAAAATTGAAATAAAATTCCCATTGGTCCTGATTGGTTTGGTCAGCACCACACCAAAAAGCTGTCAGAAAATAGGGCGTACCATCATTGGCGGTATTGTTTACCAGTGAACCGGAACAAAAACCGCCACCCATGCCGCTTGGTATATATATTAAGGCAACGCTCCGTTTTACCTCCTGCCAATTAGCACCTTCTGCACAATTGACATTCACATTGCAATCGCCGCTGCCACCAAATCCTGTAGGCCGCTCATCCCGGTAGGCACCAATCAAAGCGCCCACGCCGCGGTAAAACCATGAAAGGCCTGAAATTTCAAGCTGTGGCTCACCACTGACACCTGCGGGTTGCACGTATTCAAGAAAAACCGTTTCTCCTTCGATGATCTCGGTGGATGTATTTTCACCTGCCTTTGTATTGTGGCTGCTGGTGTAAGGATCTGTGAGTTGTCGTTTATTGGCATTGTACAAACACAAATAACCACCCTCGGGCAACACAAACGTGTCGTAAAGGATGTTCACAGCTTCGGCACCGGGCAGATGTAATTCAAGCCGCCAGACTGATGTCCCGTCATCTAAAATGACCCAGGTGCCGGCATTTTCCATGTTGATATCAACATCTATGATTTTGGACACCATGTACGGCCCGGCATTTTTATCCAGGTAATCTGCTTCCTGCAGCGCTTTGGATTTATCGGGGGTGCTGATTTCAAGTTTATCTACATTTTTCCCTGGCAAATCGCCCTCATATCCGGGGAAATAAACCTGGGAAATAGCAATGACACTGTAAACACAAAATGAAAACAATAACAATATTCCTTTTTTCATAGCTAAGATTTTTGATTTACATAAAAGACAATTCTTTTGATAAAAACGTTGTTTGCCGCCGGAGTGTTTTTTCGATTTTTGGCGTAGTTTGGGGTTTATCCACACCTGCCGGCAGGCAGGGATTAACACAGACCGTGTCCCTGGCCGCCTGGCAGGCGGTCAGGGACAGATTTTTTTATTTTTTGCAAATCAGCTAAATATAGTTTCACGCGTTTGGCCTGAACCCCCTCTCCTTTTCCTTGCGTTTTTCAGTTTTTCCCTATATCTTTACAAACCAAAGGCATAAAAAAACCCGCAAAAGCCGGTTTAATTGTCCAGGAGACAAGGAAGGAAGCAGCCAGAAAAACCGGGGATTAAAGGTTTGGCATGCAGAAATAAAATTTGCAGGAAGCATTAAATACATGGTAGAATAGGCTTTCTTATAATGTTTATTTGAAAACTAATCCACAAATCACATGTAAATTGAAATAAATGATGTATCTTGTCACTACAAACAGAAAACCATGATTTATGAAAAACGCGCTTGTTTTTGCTTCATTAATCATAATTGCCCTTATACTGGCCGCCACAGGCTGCACGCATCAACGACCCTTAAAACAAGGCCGGGAATTTGAGCAACAGGGACTATATAACGATGCATATGATGCATATTACCAGGCATTACAAACCAAAAATAAGCCAGTAGAGGCCAAGCTTGGCTTACAGCGAACCGGAAGGCATCGTATTGAAAGCCTACTTAAGGATTTCTCTAAGGCCTATGAGGTCTCCAATTATCAGGAAGCTGTTTACCACTATGGCAAAGCAACAGATATTAAGGATAAGGCCGCCCGTTTCGGTGTGGACCTGGAAATTCCTCCATATTACAAGGAATATTATCAGGAATCAAAAGAGGCCTATTTGAAAAAACAATATCAGCGGTCTATCAAGCTCCTCTCTGATGAAAACTTTAAACAGGCAGCCAAAATTTTGCAGGAAATTATCGAAATTGACGATGGTTATAAAGATGCCAAATCACATTTAAGAACGGCGGTATTTGAACCACAATATCGCAGGGCATGCAAATTTGTGGAAAACAAAAAATACCGCTCTGCATATCATCTCTTCGGGCAGATTATTGATAAAACAGGACATTATAAAGATTGCATGGAACTTCATGAAGAAGCTAAAGAAGAAGCTACTATTTACATAGGAATGGGTGATATTACCGGTAATTATCATTACAAAAAAGAAATGTCCCAACTCAATGAAGCCATCGCTGATGCAATAAGTAAATCTGAAAATTCTTTCATTAAACTGGTAGAGTATGATGATAAGGGTCGTGTGCCGGATGCTATACTGAAAGGAAAGCTCATAAGCCTTATGTATAAACCAGGAATAAAGTACTCAGATGATGTCCCTGGATATTTCAGAAAAAACGAAAACAATTACAAAAAGATCAAATATGATGTGTACAAACAAAACCGAAAAATAAGCATAAATGCCAGTTTAAAATTGGTAAATACCAAAAACAATGAACTTATGATCAGTGAAAATTATGATATTTCCGCTTCAGATTATATCCACTATGCTGATTACGATGGAGATGATTCTCGCCTGGTACCTGGCTACTGGAAATATTTACTGCTACCAAACCGTGAAGATGTCATCAAAACCAACCCTGAAGACGTGGCAAATTTACAGTCCTTACTTAAAGCCAGAAGAAAAATAAAATCCAAAGATGAACTATTTAATGAACTGAGTGAAAATATTGCCGAACAAATGGTTAAAACCATTGAAAATTATAATCCCGAAGCTTATTAATATAAATGATCATGAAAAAGCAGTTTTTACAACATACCCAACCCGGATAAACCGGAAAGCTCAAAAAACTTGTCCGGCGAAGAGAAACGGAGACGGATCCAAAAAACAAAATCCAAAATAAATTCCAAATTTTGTGCAAACGAGGGCAGAGCCAAGCTTGCGATGTAGTGAGCGGAACCGAACCTGCTTGAGCTATGCCGAGTGTAGCCAAAATTATATAATTCTAAAATCTTAAAATCAAAGGTTCTACTGCAAACTTAGTGGAAAGCCGGTAATATCTGAAAGTGAAAATTTATGTGATTTTAATTATTCGTTTTAATTTTCTTTAATCCATTAAATGATGAGTACATCCTAAAAAAAAATGCCACCAAAGCACCAAAGCTCTAAATCCCACAAAACACAGATTAACAACCCGTAGAAATTTCGTGGGATTTTGTGATTTTGTGATTTTGTGGCGAAAATAACTCTTTAGAAAAATGGACTTAATGATTAACCAGATACTATTTGTTGCTAACTCTCAGTGCCTAATGTGGTTCCAAACTGAGATGTTCCCAAATTATTGAACCACAGTAGGTCACATAGGCCACATAGAACGGATTTTACTTACACAACCTCCTGGCTATCAACCATAAGCTTCATATTTTTTAACAAATGTAGCAACTAATCCATAATTTTTATCAACAATTA
>CAZGPW010000029.1:0-5926 GCA_964527535.1 uncultured Bacteroidales bacterium | reverse complement strand
CTTCAGGGTCGAGTTGTTTATCAAGTGATAAAGAATTGCATGCATTGTTCTCGCTTTAACCAAGCCGACCCTGAAGGTCGGGTTGTTAAGTGATACAGGATTGCATGCACTATTCCTGCTTTAACCAATCCGGCCCGACCTTCAGGGTCGAGTTGTTTATCAAGTGATAAAGAATTGCATGCATTGTTCTCGCTTTAACCAAGCCGACCCTGAAGGTCGGGTTGTTAAGTGATACAGAATTGCATGCACTATTCCTGCTTTAACCAATCCGGCCCGACCTTCATGGTCGGGGGGAAGCAATTTAGGTTAACTTGCTTAGATTAAAAAAATCGATGTGCTTTTGCTTGTCTTTTCCAAAGGCTTCTACAGTTTCTCCCATGATTTTGTACGTACACTTTTCTCCTTTAATTTTTGAAAAGTGAATTTCATAATCCTGTCCTTTTTCATCTACCATAAGAACTTTTACAAGGTTCTCAGATTTATCTGAGGTGAGATCTGCATGGCAGACAGGACACTTGAATAAAAACTTATCACCTTCTTCAGGAGCAAACTCCGGGTGGTAGCTGGCCTCGTAGTTTCCAGGTTCTGCATTTAGTAATACCAGGCCTTTGGTTCCGCCGGATTTTTCCACAGTGAAAATGATATTATCATTTACATTCAGAAAAGCTCCGCAGTGTGGACATTTAAAATCATACATCATAATATACCTCCTGTTTTTTAGTTATCTGTTAGATATTAGTGCTCATTATTATTTTTTCCCATGGATTGCCCGAAAAATATCCCTCGTATTTTTAAAGTATTGTAACAAATTTAATATTTTTTTTTAAAATACACAACTTTATCACCAACAACTTTCGGAAGCGTGTAATAATATGGAGGCTGCAGATGTTGTAATATGTATTAGAATAACAAAAATATTTTCACATCAATCATGGTGGAAAGAAAAAAAGTAATAATAATAGAAGCTTCGTTCAAAAAAATCAATATTTATCGCTGCTGATTTTTTGATCTTTCTTTTGGCATGTTTTAATAACAAAGCCCATCACAGCGGTACCGATTATTCCGAGTGCCAGGACAATGAACATCGTCAAGGTATTTTTTATAAAAAGAGAGCAGGACAATGTGATCATTACCCACATCAACAGGATGGAATAAATTTTAGTTCTCAAAGGCATGCATTTGTGTTTCTGAAAACCAGTGATGTACGGGCCGAAAATTCTGTTGCCGATCAGTTTATTGTACAATTTTTCGGAGCTGCGAACATATAAACCTGCACTAAGTAAAAGGAAGGGCGTTGTGGGTAAACCGGGAACAAAAATCCCCAAAGCACCCAGAAACAAAGCAATGCTTCCCAGTAAAATCAATATGGTTTTTGTGATGATACTCATAACAATAAAAAGCACAAATTTAGAAAAGCCGTGAAAAAAAGGGAGAATACATTGCAAAGATGTTTAATAATCACTGATTTTTTTTCTTTTCGGCCTGAACACAGATGCATTGCTTATGGTTTTTAGTTTTCTAAATCCCAACAGGTACAATAAAATAACATACAGGACAAAAGTAAAAAGCAAATAAGGCATATCCGACATGATAATATAATTATATGTACCATGAAGCACAATGGGCACAAACCAGGCATAAAAAATTTTTAATATGCGTTTGCGGCTTGAAAATTTAGCCCTGCCCAGATAAAATCCCATAGCAACACCAAAAATAGCATGTGCAGGTACCGCCGTAAGTGCGCGCGTAAGTCCTGTTTGGGTTCCACCGTCGAGCACATACATGATGTTTTCGACCAGGGCAAATCCCAGGGAAATGTACACAGCATATAGAATGGCATCGAACTTTTCCATAAAATAAGACCGGCGCCAGATCAAAAGCATGAAAGCAAGCATTTTCATGCTCTCTTCACACAATCCGGCCACCAAAAAAGAAATGATAAACCCATGTTGCCACTGAAAACTGTAATAATATTCAGAAAAACCTAACATGGCTTGTTCCCACCAAATAACAGCAGGTACAATGACAGCACCACCAGCCAAACTTAACAAGAGCATCCACAATGGTCCTTTTTTGTATTTATCACGGTAATAAACATAAAAAAGTATCAAAATAACCGGAACAGTGGCTATGGCAACAAGTCTGGTCATGGTTACTGAAATTTTATGGCTTCAGAGGGGCTGATCCTGGTTACAAGCATCGATGGCAATATCAGCATTAAAATGGTTACCAGCATGGTTGCGGCGTTCAGAATCACAAGGTGCAACAGATTCAGGTTGATGGGAACCATGGACACATAATAAGACCCCGGATCAAGTTTGATGATTCCAAAATGTTGTTGCAACAGGCAAAGGCCTATGCCTAGCAGGTTGCCCCATAACAAACCTCTGGATATCAGGAACCCTGCATGATACAAAAAAACTTTCCGGATGCTGAAATTTGTGGTTCCCATGCTTTTCAGAATGCCAATCATGTTGGTACGTTCCAGGATGATGATAAGCAAACCACTGACCATATTAAAACCGGCCACCACCACCATCAATATCAGGATTACCCACATGTTGGTGTCTTGTAGATTCAGCCAGTCGAATATCTGCGGATACTGCGAAGTTATGTTTTTCACCCGCAAGCTTTCCAGATCCGGCGAATAATTGTTTCCGACAATACGTGTTACTGCCATGTCAGTTTCAAACAGGTAATCAAAATCATCAATGAGTATTTCGAACCCACTTATATGATCATCTTCCCAGTTGTTGAGTTTACGCAGGTGTTTAATGTCCACAAAAATGTATATTTTGTCCAGTTCTTCCAGTTCGGTGTCATAAATGCCAGATATGGTGAATTTTCGCATGCGTGGTGGGTCCTGAATGAAATACATTCGGAGGTCATCGCCTGTGTTTAGTTTTAAGCGCCGGGCAAGATTTTCAGATATAAGCACATCATTTGATTTGACGCTGTCAGTGATTTCCGGAATATCACCATCAATAAGGTATTTTTTGAAAAACGACCAGTCAAAATCGGCATCCACCCCTTTGAGCATCACCCCCTCAAGGTATGCTTCGGTTTTAATGATGCCGGCTTTAGTTATGTATCGTTGAATGTGTGTAACATGCTCCAGTTGGGATACCTCATCCAGCCATTCCTGGTTTTCTGTTATGGGTTTGGTTTCATAGGAACTGCTGTTGTCGTAATTGACTACTTGTAAATGTGATCCGAATCCACTGACTTTGTCTCGTATTTCCTGTTTAAATCCTGTTAATACAGAAACAGCAATGGTCATGACAATCAAGCCAAGTGCAATTCCGGCCACCGCAATATTAACAATAGGGCGGCTATAGTTTTGCTTGTTCTTTTTGCTTTTAAGCAGCCTGCGGGCAATGTAGAGTTCGGTATTCATTATCCTGACAAAAAGACAAATGTAGTATTAATACAGGAATAGTAAAAACCCAGGGTGTGCATATATTAATTAGTGCTTGTCTATAAAGTCGAATATTTATCTATAATTGAATAATTAGAACTGAATATACCGAAGTCCGGAGTCCGAAGTCCGGAGTCGGAAGAAGTATTCACAACTCCCGTCTTCCGTCTTCCGTCTTCGGTCTTTGCCTTCCGACGTTCTGAACAGATTCATGAATAGCTACAAACTTTTACGACTGTATTGACAGCCACTAATTAACCTTCAATCAATTTCTAAGTTGGAAATTTTCACCAAGGTATAATTTCCTCACTTGTTCGTCTTTGGATAATTCTTCAGAAGTGCCTGATTTCAGGATATCACCTTCAAACAGGAGGTAAGCCCTGTTGGTAATGGATAATGTTTCATGCACATTATGGTCGGTGATGAGGATGCCGATGTTTTTCTCCTGAAGGCGGCAAACGATGTTTTGGATGTCTTCAACGGCAATGGGGTCAACGCCGGCAAAGGGTTCATCAAGCAGCATAAACGAAGGCCGCATTGACAGGGCGCGGGCAATTTCAGTGCGTCGCCTTTCGCCACCGGACAACTGAAAACCTTTGCTTTTACGCACATGTTCCAGCCCGAATTCTTTTATCATATCGTTTGTCCGCTTAATTTGTTCCGGCTTTTTGAGTTTGGTCATTTGCAGCACAGCCCTGATGTTGTCTTCCACGCTCATTTTACGAAAAATAGAGGATTCTTGTGCCAGATACCCTATGCCTCGCCGTGCCCGCTTGTAAATGGGTTCTTTTGTGATATCCCTGTCATCCAGAAATACTTTTCCTTCGTTTGGGACAACCAACCCGACCATCATGTAAAAAGTTGTTGTTTTACCTGCTCCGTTTGGGCCCAGTAAACCAACGATTTCTCCCTGCTTTACTTCTATGGATACGCCTTTTACGACGGTGCGTTTGCCGTATTTTTTTACGAGGTTTTTCGTGTAAATTTTCATTCCAATATTTTTTTCAAAGGTAGGAAATCAGGTATAAAATACCACTGCTCGTAATATCATTTTAAGTTTACAGGTGGTAAAATAATCAATGTATCAGGTTAATTGTTAATATTATCACAGTTCATTTCTCCTTCTGTGTAATAGATATTTAAATATTTATTGTCATATTTCCCACCGCCGAGATGTTTTTGAGCTACAGAGCCTTTTACGTAATAGCATTTTCCGTCATCTTTTTTGGTGGCAATATCCACTTTAACAAATTTTAGCTTAATCTGACCATAATTATTTTCTTCTGTTTGCCAACTTCTGCTGGTAATAACCACTTTTTGAGGAGTTCCGTATTTTCCCTTGTCAATTTCAGAAAAGACCACCTGATTAACAGATTCATCTGTCATGCCTGCTTCATGCAGATGTCTTTTTTCAACCTGACGCTTTTCAACCTCAGCATTTCGTTTTTCAAGACCACCATCATCAACATAAGTTTTAATTTTTGCTTTTTGGTCAGCCAAAGATTTTTCGAAATCTGTCAATTCCGGATCATCGGTTTTTAGATAAGCTTTTAATTCTGTAACTTCCTTCTCAGCATTTTCGATATCCTTAATCCGGTCGGTTGGATATATACTCCAGTCTTCATTATCAAAACTTCGTTTTACTTTGTTTTCCAAAGCCTCCATAACATCATCCGGAACGGTTTCCGTGTAATATTCATCAATGGTAGTCAGCAATTTTTGGGTATAAGCATCATCATGTTGTTTTTTATTGTTGATTTTATAGGCCTTGCTGAATTTTTTGTAAAAATCAGAGTATTCGTCTTTTTTTTGAGTATACTCATCATAAGTCAGTTTATCCCATTGTTTTTCAAGGCGTTCAAAGGTGGAAGTCCATTCCATTTTTTGCGACTGCAATTCATCGAAATCAAATGTTGAGCTACCAGACTCAGAGTCTTGTTTTGATGAACTTTGTGAGTTGGTATCCCCTGATTTTATTTTTTCCTGTTTGTCTTTCCCTTTGTCTTTTGCCTTGTCTTTTAATTTATTAAACTGTCCGTAAGAGTTTACAGAAACCCCCAAAAACAGGACACACAAGAATAATGGTGTGATTTTTTTCATAATATTATTGTTTTAAAATTAGTGAATAATTTATAGATGTCAATTTTACTTATTTTATATTATTTATTTTTAAAAAAAGCAGTTATGAAATCAAGCATTTTACAAGCTTGTTTGCATCTTCGCAAAACAAGTTCCGTCTTCGCCGGAGAAATATGAAAACTTAATTTGTTATATGCATACAAATGTAAAATTTTATTTATGAATACTCAATGTTATACCTATTTTATATCATAAGATGATGTCACACCGTGGAATAAATATTTTATTATCGACTCCTTGCAAAAGCCTATATATCTCAATTTTCGAATAGTTTTAGGCGCTTAAAAATCAAAACTTACCAACATGTTGTCGTTAATCATGCTGCAAGTTTGACACCCATTATTTGATTTATTTTTTTGATTTCATTCA
>CAZGPW010000028.1:0-8887 GCA_964527535.1 uncultured Bacteroidales bacterium | reverse complement strand
TATAAGGATGGTCTACGTGTGGGCAATAACGGGCCATATCCCGACCATCAACACCCTTGCCATGTTTTTCTCCTTTATGAGTGGCAGCCAGTTCACCCTTTTTGCCATGTGGTTTGATATGGAGTCCAACAAGGAATTGAAGTGACAGGTTTTCATGAGAATTCTCATTGACATCACCCATCCGGCCCATCTTCATTTTTTCCGCAATGCAGCAACCCTGCTGAAAAACCAGGGCCATGAAGTCAGGCTTACCGGAAGAGACAAGGATATACTCGGCGAACTGGCTGAGCAATACGGCCTTGAAATTGAAAAATTCGGGAGATTTAAACCCGGAATGTTAAACCTTTTTCTTGAACTGGTTTATCGATGGTGGCGATTATACAGAATTGCCAGAAAATGGAAACCTGACGTGATGCTCTCGGTTGCAGGGACATACACTGCCTTGGTCGGCTGGATTACCCGGACGCCTGTTCATATATTTTACGATACCGAGCACGCAACGATATCCAATCTTCTGGCATATCCGTTTGCCACATGCATTCACGTGCCGGACTGTTACAACAGGCCGATCCGCTGGCCGCACAGGCGATATCCGGGTTACCATGAACTTGCCTATCTTCATCCGGATTATTTCACCCCCGACCCTGCGGTTCTGGATGAACTCGGTGTAAAACCCTATGAAAAATTCGTGCTTATACGCTTTGTAGGGTGGGGCGCTGCTCACGATGTCGGTCACAAGGGGATTTCACCTGAAAACAAGCGAAAAGCTGTGAAGGAATTTTCAAAATATGCCAGAGTGTTCATAAGTTCAGAAGCACCTTTGCCGAATGATTTGGAAAAATACCGTTTTCCCATACCCTCTTCACGTATACATGACGCCATGGCCTATGCAACGCTCGTCTACGGAGAAAGCGCAACCATGGCCTCCGAAGCCGCAGTGTTGGGCACACCGGCCATATATCTGGATGATGAGGGCAGGGGATACACAGATGAGCAGGAGCGGAAGTACAGGCTTGTATTCAATTATACCGAATCAGTAGATGATCAGAGATTATCGATTGAAAAAGGAATTGAGATACTGAATACAAAAGAAGTCAAAAAACTGTGGCAAAAAAAAAGAGGCAAGATTTTGAATGACACGATAGATACTACAAAGTATATCTTTAAGCAGATCAACGCCAATGTTTGAATATCCCATTGAAAAACTAGAAAAAATTTTAATTGAAACTTTAGAGGCTGCCAAAGAAAAAGATTACTGTGGCTACAGCAAGTTTGACGCTTTGAACAGTCCCTTGTTAGAAAAAATAAGTTTTGATAATAAATGGCTACGGTTATTTTATACACAGAGTGTTAATCGTTTACCTTTTAATGTACGGCCGTTTCTAAAAGTTAAAAAAGAAAGAAATCCGAAAGGAGTAGCTCTTTTTGTGATTTCTCTTCTTTTGCTTTTCGAAAGAACGTCAGAAGAAAAATACATAGAAGAAGCGAAAATTCTATTGTCTTGGCTGGTAAAAAACAGGAGTGTAGGTTATAATAATTTTTGTTGGGGGTATAATTTTATCTGGCAAAATACCATTTTTTTACAAAAAAAAAATTCGCCGAATGTTGTTGTTACAACCACTGCAGGGGAGTCTTTTTTGAAGGCATACCGAATAACAGGGGTTAATCAATTTCTCGAATATGCCGAATCGGTAGCTAATTTTTTAATGGAAGATGTCCCGGTCCTCAAAGAAAACGAAAATGAGAAAGCTATAAGCTATGTCCTAACCAAAAATAATGCTATAGTTTTAAATATCAATGCAATGGCAGCTTCTTTTTTGATTAAAGTTTGGCGTGAAACAAGAAAAGAAAAACTTAAAAAGTCCGCCATTAAATTGTTGAACTATATAAACAATCGTCGCACAAATTATTATGCATGGTATTACACGGACCCTCCATCTCTTTCGCCAATCAGGCATGACAATTATCATACAGGCTTTATTCTGGACGCTTTATGGGATTTTTTTGAAGAAACCGGAAATGAAATGTGTTTGGATACCTACATAAAAGGTCTCGATTTTTATCAAAAAAATTTATTTGAAAAAGACGGTGCACCGCGTTGGATGAGTGACGAAAAATATCCGCATGACATTCATGGTGCTGCTCAAGGTATTATAACTTTTACCAAGGCCTCTCGATACAATCCGATATACATAAATTCAGCACTGAAGGTCGCCGAATGGTCGATAAAACATCTTTATCGACCGGATAGAAGAGAATTTTCGTACCGACGCGGCAGGTTTGTCAAGTGGAATTACTCTTTGATGCGTTGGTGTAATGGGTGGATGGCAAGAGCTATCTCGGAGTTATTAACAGAATACAGTCGATATGAACAAAGATAATGTTGAATCATTGCTGTCCAAAATAATCTGAAGATCGGTTCTTTGACATAATAAATTCAACAAGTTAAAAGCAAAAAATTTGAATTTTCCGGGCAAAGGTTTTTGTTTTTAGTACAGGTGCTGTCCAGGAACCTGAAGTGGCAACGAATATTGGACAGGCTGCGGTTCCATGGGCAATACCTCGAATGGACTATGTATCCATTCCCATAAGTCCCTGTATGTAAAAAGGTTCCACCGCAAAAACGCCACCAGGTTCGACAGCGACCAGCCGAATCTGGACTTGAACTGAAGAAACTTGACCATGAGCATGGCGATTAATGCTGTCCAAATCTGGATGTAAAGGGCATTTTCACTTGTGCCCACAAAGGTTTTCACCTTCAGGTTCTGTTTCAGGGCCTTGAAGAAAAGCTCTATCTGCCATCGGTCCTTGTATATAGCGGATATCGTGCTTGCACCAAAATCAAGGTGGTTGGTTAAAAGAACAATCTGGCGCGCATTGGCATTATCCCAGACCACCACCTTCCGCATATCATGGGGGCAGTCTTTTTTAGCCCTTGTGCCGGTGAAACGGATCAATTGGTCAGACAGGATATTGCGCTTTTTGGGGACCTTGAAATTTTTAACCACCTCGTAATCGGCATTGTCCTTCAGGCGAGTGACAAAATAAATCCTGTCTTCGGTCCATAGGGCAAAGAGCCTGTAGTCGTTGTAGGCTCTATCCATGGTGATTATAGAACCGGGAGAAAGAGAAATCTTGCGGGCAATGGTGACATCATGTTTCTTTCCGTTGGAAATATAAGCGTAAGACGGCATATACCCCTCATGATCCAGCAGAAGATGCAGTTTTACAGCACCCTTGGTTCTGCGAAACTTTGCCCAGGGAAACAGGGATAAGCACAAGGATATAGTGGTGCTGTCAAGGGAGAGCAGCTTGTTTTTAAAGCGGAACTTATGCTTGCCGGGGGCAGCCATCTTGCACGTGGCAAGCATTTCATAGAACAGGTCCTGAAACATCTCCCAGGGCCTGTGGGCATTTGCATATGACAGGGTTGATTTATTCGGAGCTTTTTTCATGCCCAGGTGCTTCATTTTGCCCATGCAGCAGGAAACTCCGCCGCAGATTTCTCTTAAGCTTTTGGCCTGCGCGATCTGGCAGAACAACATGGCTACAAAATGCTCCCATGAATTGAATTTTTTGGCAAAACGCTCGGATTGATGCTGGTATACGAGTTCATGAAATTTTTTCCCGTCAATCAAAGCAATCAGTTGACTGAAGGGGCTGGCATGCTTTATCATTGGGCATCCTCCTTGGTTCTGGGTTTTTATTGTTTTTTGGTCGAAACAACATTACCCACAAGGAGGATTTTTTTCAAGCCCCCTCATCGCCGGACCCGACTCGTTAAACTATAAAAATTCGTTTTTGGACAAGAGTGATGTTAAATATATGGTCCAAAATAGATCTTACGAGACGGAAGTGGACCATGTATTCGGTAACCAAAGTCAAGCAATTCAGACGGAAATTCCGCACTGAAAAGGATTGTATCAAATATCTGATCAAGCACAAGTGGCCAGATGGCTTTGCCTGTCCCAAGTGCGGGCACAACAAGGCAGCCATCATCAAAACCCGGCATGCCTATCAGTGTAAAAAATGCCATCACCAGACTCTGGTAACTGCAAACACCATTTTTCACGGAACCAGAAAACCTCTGCGGGACTTGTTCTGGGCCATCTTCGTGGTGGCAACCCGTAAGACCGGATCTTCAGCTCTTCAATTGCAGCATGATCTGGATCTTTCTTATCCCACGGCATGGGCCTGGTCTCATAAAATCCGCAAAGCCATGCAGGACCGGGATGCCCGCTATGCCTTAAATGGTATCATCGAACTCGACGATACCTACATTGGCGGTAAAAAAAAGACCGGTAAAAGGGGTCGTGGCGCTGCCGGGAAAACGCCTGTCATAGTTGCCGTGGAGTCCCGGCCTAAAGGAAGCGGCCATGTAGCCTTATTTAAACCCCGGTCTTTCAACGCCGATAATACCGGTTTTTTCCTTGCGGAACAAACCCAGCCGAGTTCTGAGTTCAAGTCCGACGGGCTGACCATTTACCAGTCCTTGTCCAGCGAATATAACATCGAGAGCATTTCTCTCAATGCTCCGGAACAAGCCAGTGAAGTACTGCCCAATGTCCACAGGGCGATTAAAAGACTGAAAGTCTGGATACGTGGTACACATACCCTTGTATCAACTAAACACTTAAATCGGTATATTGCCGAATTTGCATACAGATACAATCGCCGCCTTAACCCTACAACGCAACTTAAATAATTTATGTTTGTCGAAGCCAATCCTTTCTGCTATACTGCGAGACAAAAAGCAGAAAGGAGGCGTTTTGTGTTACCAGAAACCCGGCAGCCGGACTGCCCTTACTCAGTCCCAAAATTCAATCTCAACCAAAACGACATTGATGATTTCTTGAATGAACTCAGGGGATTTCATGAACAATTTGCCGACTGTTTTCATCGCAGTGAGTCCAGAGATCATTTTTTCCGGTATATGGCGGGCCAGTTCAGCCAACTGGACCGCAAATCCATAGAACCAATTGCATGTGCCGCAGAAGGCGGACATGTAAGGGCAATGCAACGTTTTGTATCTGATGCCCCCTGGGATGATGAAAAGATTATGGCCAAGTATCGTAATATTGTAAATGAAGACCTCGGCCACCCGGATGGGGCCATTGTTTTTGATGAAAGCGGATTTATCAAGAAGGGAGGCGACTCCATCGGTGTTTCCAAGCAATACTGTGGCGCTGCGGGCAAGGTAGAAAATTGCCAGGTCGGTGTTTTTGTTGCGTACACCTCCGCTTACGGATATGCCCTCGTTGATAAGCGGCTTTTTATACCTGAGAAATGGTTTGGGGCAGAGTACGAAGGCCGCCGAAAAAATTGCAAGCTTCCCGAAGATATCGGGTTTAAGACCAAACCGCAGCTTGCAGTTGATATGCTTGAAGAAATCGCTGAACAAAAAACGTTTCCTTTTCGTTATGTCCTTGCCGATTCAGTATATGGCAACAGTCCCGAGTTTATAAATGCCGCAGATTCTCTTATTGACGTTACATACATGGTCCAGGTGCCGGAGAGCACCTTATGTTTGCTCAAACAACCGGTAACGATCAAGAAGGCCTATACTTACAAGGGCAAAAAGCGCACAAAAAAGGTTCTTGCCGATGAATCCGGCAAGCCTGTGCCGTTTAAAAGCATAGCTGCCAGCCTCAACGACTTTTTCTGGTACAGGCGCAGGGTCTCTGAAGGCACCAAGGGAGCGATTGAATACGAGTTTACAAAAAGGCGTGTGGTGCTTGCCAAAGACGGCCTGCCAGACAAAACCGTATGGTTGTTGATACGCAGAACCATTGAGAAGAACCCGCAATACTCTTTTTTTATCTCCAATGCTCCGAGTAGCGTGCGACTGAAAACTCTGGTATGGCTCAGCGGCCTGCGATGGTCCATGGAGCAGTGTTTTGAGGAAGCCAAAACAGAGCTTGGCATGGATCACTATGAGGTCAGAAAATTTCCAGGATGGCATCATCATATTTTAACCTGCATGCTCGCGCACTTTTTTCTCTGGCACATAAAGATCAGATTGGGGAAAAAAAGCACCAGCTATTACAGTGTCGCAGCTTAGGGTTCTTTTGAAAGCGGTTTTGCCAATGCGTGTATTTGACGCCGAAAGGCTTCTTTTGCTTATTAAATGGATACAACTCAAAAATCACAGGGCTTACTTATCGCACAGACGAAAAAAGTTGCTGGGTAACGATGTTAAAACATAAATTGCGTTGTAGGGTTAAGGAGCGCCGCGAAACGATTTTCGAAGGATTATTGACAGCATGCTGTTCCACAAACTCGATTACTTATCGCCAGTTAGTTACTTAATCAAATTGATACACCTATTTTAACATATTAATTTTATTAATTTCTTTTAGTATTAGCCCAGAAAGTTGAGTGAATTGATCAATAAATTTATTATCAATAAAACATTTCAATTTATCATTCTTTTTTTATGCTTCGCCTATATCGCTTGGTTTTTCTGGGAGCACCGTGCAGAGATAGTACTAACGCTTGAACTTGGGTATTTCCTTATTTTTTTTATTGCAGCTATTTGTGTACTTTATCTCATTGTATATGGTCTACGGTTTAAGCTGGTAATAGAAAAAAGTAGTCGAAGCAATCTGCCTTATATAGAGTGGCTAAAATGTTTTATACTAGGTCGCTTTTTTAATCAGTTTTTTCCTCAATTTGGAAATATTTACAGAAGCTTTCATCTCAAAAATTTCTTCGGTGTATCTCATACACTTTACATAAGCAGTTTTTTTTCTTTCGTGTGGATGGATACGGTGTTAAATTTTGCCTTAACGCTCACTGCTTTAGCTATATTAGATTTCCAAATGATGCTTTTTGATGTTAACGGAATAACGCTAATTTCTTTTCTTCTTTTAATAACAATATGCGTGCCATTTGTGTTTCATCGTTTTTTTCGCCTTTTACAGTTTAAAAATAAATCCCTTGAATGGATTTCGCTGAAACTTAAAGAAGTTTTTGAGGTCACGCTAACCAATATAAAACAAATCAAGTTTGTCCTTTTTTTCATCGTGCTAGGAGTCATGGGATTTTTTCTTGTCATATTAACTTACCATTTTATTTTTTTAGGAATAGGTGTTTCAGTCCAACTATCACAATTGGTGCTTTTTTATACCCTGCATAAACTCGGTGCTTCTATAAATATTACGCCAAGCAATATAGGAATTCGTGAATTGGCCTATGGCATTTTGTGTTCTGATATGGGGTATGGAATGGCCACGGGCATCGTGGCTTCCGCTATTTTAAGGATTTTTAATTTTACAATTCTCGTTATTCTAGGGGCTTTTATGGGGGGGATCAGCATAGCTAAACGCAGAAAAGAATATGATGACTTGAAATTTTAAAGAGAAAGAAAAAACCTGCCAAATTTATTATTATTTAAAATACAAATTCGCACTTTCAGAGGGAATTTAATGCTAGAAAAAAGAATTAAAAAATATTACTCAGGTAAAAATGTGTCCGACTATGAACAGGTAAGGGGAAAACAAAAAACATGGCATATAGAAAATAAAATCGTACCTGAAGTTATAAAAAAACATGTCAAAAAAAAACAAACTATAATCGACTTGCCATGCGGGACGGGTCGCTGGCTCGACGTTTTCGATGAATTGCAGTTAGATTCCTTGATGATTGATATCTCCGATGATATGCTCAAAGTCGCAAAAAAAAAAGCATTGAAGTTCTCAAATGCCAAATTTAAGTTTTTACCGTTAGACGTGTTCTCATCAACAACTACACTGCCAACAGCTGATATTCTTGTAATGACCAGGTTTCTTAATTTAATTTCATTTTCTAAATTTTGCTTTGTACTTGATAAAGCTTTAAAGGCCGGCATCAAAAAATATATTTTCACAGTGCGGCTTCGATGTGGTGATGGGTTAAAAATTGATCAATTGAAAACCCATATACATATAGGTATAAAAAATTTAGCTACGATACTTAATATTAGAAAAAAAAGTTTGTACCATCTTTATGACAGAAATAATTTTTTCAACTTACTAAAAAAAAGAGATTTGATCGTACGTGAAGAAAGGTGTATTGAAAAGGTAAGAGACGAAGCACTTATGGTTATATGTCTTGAAACAAAATATAAATCCTAAGTCACCGCAAAGGAATTGCATATTTTAAGGATAAAGCAATTAAATGGAAAATAAAATAAAAGTATATGAATTTGTTGGAGTTCCGGGAGTAGGAAAAACATACTTGGCTAATAAACTTAGTAATAAGTATAATGTTTACTTTCAAAATAACATAAGCAATCTAAAAGACATATGCTTCCTTTTTAAAGGAAATTATTTGCTCTTAAAAAATAATAAGGGATTATTTTTTTGGCTATGGTTGTTTTTTATAAGATTTTGTTTACCTCGGGGACACAGATTAAATTTTTTTAACAAACAAAAAACGATAATTTACTTGCTTTATTATATTGAAAAGCCCACACTTATTATTTTAGATCAATTTATTCTGCAGTATATATCAACGAGTGCTCTTCAAAACAAAAAATCAGTAATTTGCAAAAATCTTTTTCGGTATTATTTGGATCTATTTGATGTTAAATTAATTTATGTTCGATGCAATAATTATTATAAATTGCTTCATCGGTTAAAAAAAAGAGAAAAATACTGGGATAAAATAATTCTAAAATCACGTAGTCCTTTTTTAATGCTAAAGGAGATAGAAAATTTCTACGAGTATTATATTAAACAGTTTAATTTAACACATATATCTGCATGTGAAGAAGACGACAGTAAAAAAAATAGAGGTTTTTTATAAGTGAATAGGGGACGTCCATTTGTAATTCAACAATTATCCAATCATTTGAAAACCGTTATCCTTAACGATTTTCTCTCCCTTTTTCACTGCATATGCGACT
>CAZGPW010000027.1:0-16578 GCA_964527535.1 uncultured Bacteroidales bacterium | reverse complement strand
ATATGTACTATTTCTTAAAACATAGACATTTCATAAGTAACCGATTTTAACCATTATTAACATTTATTAACCGTTGTTAACCGTTCAGTTTACAAATTTAAACCGTTGCGACATTGCGACTTTGCCGTGAGGAGTTACTTTTGCTGACACTGATTAGTTACTATATTTTTATGTTCACACTGATTCGTTACCTTTTTCTTTTTAAAAAATTATATCTATCTTTATGGCACATTAAAACCATGTAACCATGAAAAGAGCAATTTTGAACATTTCCATCCTGATTTTATTTTTATTTTGCAATGTATTGAATGCCCAAACCACAGTTTCAGATGGTGATTGGACAGATCCATTAACCTGGGGCGGAACACCCCCAATGGGAACAGGCACGGTTGTCATTAATCACAACGTTACGCTGGATACAGATTACAGTCACACATCCGGAACCATAACTATCAATGCATCCGGAACCTTATCCAGTGGTTCGCCTGACCGGGGATTTAGCATTAATTATCCCAACGGCACAGCAAACCTCACTGTTGATGGGACTTTTCAAATTGCCAGAACCATGCTGAATTCAGGCATTGTTACAAACAATGGCACCCTTGAAGCTGACAGCCTTCACAACTCAGCCTCCCTGACAAATGCTTCAGGAGCAAGCATAGACGCTTCGCAATTTATGAACAATACCGGCGGAACAATTGAAAATGAAGGGCAAATCAGTGCCATTAATTTTTTAAACATTGACACGTGTTTAAATTATAATGAAATTACAGCAACGGACTTGCACAACAGCAAATATTTTCTCAATGCATCAGGGGGTGACATTACGGTGAATTATGATTTTTCCAATTCTGATACGTTGGCCAGTCCGGCTGATTTTATAAACGACGGCATGGTTGAAGTGTACCACAACTGGAGAAACACACAATTTGTATCAGGATCTGGCAGATTTTGCGTTCAAAACAATTCCAGCAACGAAGGCGACATGACAGGCGATTTCGATTTTTGCGATGTGACAGGAGAAAACATTGATCTAAATACAGGATCCGTTGCAGGAACAATTACATTCTGCCTCTATTCATGTTTTACAAATATGCCGGTAGCTGAAAATAACGAAAATGTGTCGGTGTACCCAAATCCTTCAGACGGCATATTACACATTCAAAGTGAAACACCATTGGCAGGCATTGCCATTAAAAATATACTGGGCAAAAAAGTATATGCTTGCCGTGCAAACACAAAAACACTAAAAATAAACCTGAGTGATCTTACATCAGGAATTTATATTATTGTGATATCGGGTAAAAACGATATCATCAGAACGGAAAAAATTATCGTCAAATAATAGTCATTACCAGACCTTCAGTGTCGATTTGATTCCAGATACTATTCCATTGTTGAACTATGCCTTCGCATAACCAAGCCGCCCCTGAAGGACTGAAACAATCACGACTCAATCCCATCTCAATAAGAAAGGGAAGGCAAAACAGCCTTCCCTTTCTTTCAGCAACACATCATCCCGCTTATTTAATCGAGATTTTCTTTTTCACTTCTTCACGCGGTGTGGTTTTCGGTATGACAATGAGCAAAATGCCTTTGTCAAACTTAGCCTGGATCTCATCTTCTTTAGCATCTTCAGGCAATTCAAAGGTCCTGGTAAAAGTGCTCATGCCAAATTCACGGCGGTAATACTTCTCATCTTTCGACTTGTTTTCTTTTTCTTCTTTTTTCTCATAATTGATGATGAGACGGTGATTTTCAACATCAATGTTGAAATCTTTTTTTTCAAAACCGGGTGCTGCAAGCTCAACCTGATAGTCTTTTCCGGTTTCTTTGACGTTTACCGCCGGAGCGTATTTTCTTTCTTCAATATCTTCAAATCCGCGTAAAAATTCATCCCATACGCTTGGGTAATCACTTCGTTTGTTAATCATAGGTATCATAGTTTGGTCCTCCTTTTTTTAAGTTCAACAATAATTTTTGCTATTTCACACATTTTATATCAAAGGATATGCCAATCGATATATTCTGTCATTTTATACGTCCTAATTCATATCAATGCCAATGTGGCACTCATTTACAGCTCAAAATGCCAAAATGGCTCTTAATTTTTTTCTATCTTGTTTGTTAATTAAATTTTAATATCTATTTTAGTGCCGTAAAAGAATATTTATTAACTAAAACCTTTCTATTATGGATTCAAATG
Source organism: uncultured Bacteroidales bacterium (assembly GCA_964527535.1). Lineage (GTDB taxonomy): Bacteria > Bacteroidota > Bacteroidia > Bacteroidales > ML635J-15 > JAQIBY01. The sequence goes on along the minus strand of CAZGPW010000027.1, from coordinate 14,372 downwards.
TATTTAGTTTGCTTGTTGGCGCAGGCGCTGTTATTATGGTGATTTATTTTCTCATCGTTGTGTTGATGATTGTATCTTATTGGGTAATGTTTGAAAAAGCCAAACAACCAGGTTGGGCTGCCATTATCCCCATTTACAATTTAATCATACTGCTACGCACAGCTAGTCTCCACTGGGCTTGGGTATTTTTAATTTTTGCCGGTATTATTCCCATTGTAGGGTTTCTTGCTGTCTGGGTATTTTTCGGCATAATTGTACCAATACGTGTGGCAAAGAACTTTGGCCAATCAGGCGGTTTTGCCGTTGGATTGATCTTACTTCCTTTCATCTTTTATCCCATCATTGCTTTCAACAAAAAAATTCAATGGACAGGTGTCCTTAATAAAAAAGACGTTGAAGTAGGTGGTGAATACAAAGAGAAAAAAGAAGAAGAAAAACCCGCTGAAGAAACAAAGGAAGAAGAAACCAAAGAATAAATTAGAAACTTCACTTTTTACACAAAGGGGAATGTCTTACAACGTTCCCCTTTGTTTTTTTATAAACCAAAACTTTTTAACACGGTGTATTCTGCGCCTTGGGGTTTTAACTCCGATTGGTAAAGCTGAATTTTATCAACCGGTATAGCTTGCAAATCTGCTTCCGGGAAAATCAATTTTTGTTTGGGTGCTTTCTTGAATCTGGCCAGCGTAACGTGCGCTTTTGGCGGGTGGTCCGGATCCTGATCCAGCAGCTTGTGTGACAATGCCAACATTAATCGTGCAAAATCACTTGACTTCTTAAATTTCAGCCATATCATATGCGGCCTGCGTGGCGGCATAAAAACAAAACGGTCAAACGCCAACGCAAAAGGTTTGTGTTGTTTCAAAACCGCTGTGATATCATCACACATGGCATGGATTTGATTTTCATCTACATCGCCTATAAACAGGGTGGTAATGTGCAAATTTTCAGGGGGAACCCACCGGATACCGGGGGCATCAATGTTCATCTCTTTTACTTGTTCACAAGCATCAATATATTCCCGGTTTAAAGGGATGCCCAGAAATACGCGTTTCATTTTTTCTCCCATACGTTCCAGTGAATTTTTTCCGGTTCCCATTTGTTTTTAGGTTTGTCCGTTCCTTCGGGGATACCCACAGGGATAATGTTCAAGGGAACAAGATGTTTAGGTATTTTGCATGCTTCAACAACAGGATCCATTCTGTCTTCGTAAGGGTATAAAGCAGTCCACACAGCTCCCAAACCTAAAGCTTCAGCAGCTAACAAAATGTTTTCTGTGGCTGCACAGGTATCCTGCAACCAATACGATTGCCCTGATGGCGATTTTACCGTCGCATCACCCATCACCACAATAGCGGCCGGCACATCATGTAACATCTTCGCGTAGGGAAGCTCATCCGCCAGTTTCTGCAATATTTCTTTCTCAGTGATAACCAGAAATTGCCATGGCCGTAAATCACGAGCCGTTGGTGCAGCCATGCCAGCTTTAATCAATTCCTGTAAATCTTCTTTTTTTACATCACCACTCTGAAAGTGACGTACCGATTTTCGGTTGTGTATTAAACTTAGCAGTGTTTTGTTTTCCATATCATTCCTTATTTATGTGTAACTAACGAGTTATTATTTAATCAATTTTGCCTCAGGTTTTTGTGTTTTTATGACACTATAAATCCAATTCATGAGTCCACTCCAAAAAGTAATTTTTCGCCACACTCTGTACCGACGCATGACGGTAAAAGCACTAAAACACGAAATTCCACTAAAATCTAAATATCTGTAAATCTATTTTTTGTGGGGTTTAGAGATTTTATTTCGGCTTCGCTCAATACAAGTGTGTTTTAGTGGCATAATTGTCATTTTTTACTTTTTGGAGTGGACTCAATACATTTAATCCGTGGTAATCTGTGTGATCTGTGGCATATCCATAGTTATCATGTCTTCTATTTAGAAACCATCTATTTTGGTTTTTGTTTATTTCCATTCAATACCGGTTTTCTGAATAACTCAAAGAACATGCCTGTTGGACAGACATATCTGCACCATGGCTTAGATATAAACACCGACAAGACAAGCATGACTACCCCTATGATAATTACCGCCAGGGAAGCTGCCTGAATTTGAAATACGGAAAAAGGTTCAATATCGCTAAGAGGTAATGTTATTCCGGCAAGCAATAACAACAAGATAACAACAAATACTGCCGGCCTGAACCACCTGAAAAACGTTTTCCATATTTTGGGAAGGGGCTTTTTGTTTTTGTTGATTTTTCCGACCAGTTCCTGTGCCGATCCAAAAGGACACACATAGGTGCAATAAAAAGATTTACCGGTGATCAACGGCAACAGCACAGAAATACCAAAGACAGTGAGCAATGCAAATTGCATTTCCAACACCACCCCATTCATCAACCAACCATACATCAACGACATGGATATGAACCGCCCGCACCATATTCCGAGAACAAGCACAGACGCCAGCAACAATATCCACCGGGTTTTTGCCAGCTTTTTCGTAAAAAAGAAATGCAGCACTGCAAAACCAAGGAACAACAATACCGCAATGTCTTGTAACAGCCTGTTTGTCTGTATTTTTTGCTCTTTTTCACGGTAATCAGTAACGCTGGACAGCAGGCGGTGTAAATCGATCCTTACAGCCTGACAGCTCAATGTGGCTCCGGTGATGATTTTTGTTTCTTGTTCTAATACCTCCTGAGGTGTCATGCCATCCCACTGGTCAAAAAATCCGTCACGCTTAAGCCAGTTTATATACGATTGGGTTTCATCACCGTACGACAACAAGGCTACGGAATCTATGCGCATATTTTCATCCAGCAACACAGCAAAATCCATGGCACTTACATACCCTTTTGTTTGGTTTTCAAGGTCGGAACTGTATAACACATAGCCTTTATGCTTTCCATCACAGAAAATTTTACAAACCATGCCGGAGGTATCGGTACGGATGTGGAGATCCTCACCATAGATATGCTCAATAAATCCGGTATCATGGGTTTTAAGATGGTCATCCTGTTTTGTTTGTGTGGAATGTAAAACACGAATAAAAATCACGATGGCAACCAATATAACCAACTGCACTATGCGACGTATCCATATTCTTTTCATCTCATTTGTTCTTTCATTCATCAAATCCCTGCACCACAAAAACAGCAGGCCGTTTATGCAAATTTAACTGCGGGGCTTTTTTCCATGTTTTTACCCTGAGCGTCCGGATAAAAGCATCCGGGGAATCTATATCACAAGCCACACTCAGCCAGGTATTTCCATGTAAATTTGAAACCAAAGCCTCAAAAAGTTGTTCATTGCGGTACGGGGTTTCCATAATAATTTGTGATGCCTTGTCTCTGATGCTTTGCTTTTCAATCTTTTTCAACACATGATTCCGTTCATGTGATTGGACAGGCAAATAGCCGTGAAACATAAACCGCTGCCCGGTCAGCCCGGAAGCTATCAGCCCAAGCAACATAGAAGATGGCCCTGCATGCGGAACAACAGGGATATTTTCCTGATGGGCCTGCAAAATCAGTTGATTGCCGGGATCTGCAATGCCAGGAAGACCCGCTTCAGACATCAACCCTACATCATGGCCGGCTTTTAACCATGTCAATGCTTTCATATCTTCATCATGATTTGAATGCTTATCCATTTCAATGAATTGCAAGGCATTTATATCAATGGATTTATCCAATTTTTTCAAATATCGCCTTGTTGTCCTGGTGTTTTCTACTACCCAGAATTTAATTCGCCTGATCAACCTGAATAAAGCATCGGGAACATCATCTTTGCCTGTGTCAATACTTATGCTGTTTGGTATTAAATGTAAGACTCCGTTTTTCATGAGACACAAAAGTAAATATTATTTTTGATTTGTGAATAAGTGAGTCCACTCCAAAAAGTAATTTTTGGCCACACACTTGTACCGACGCATGACGGTAAAAGCACTAAAACACGAAATTCCACTAAAATCAAAATATCTGTAAATCTATCTTTTGTGGGGTTTAGAGATTTTATTTCGGCTTCGCTCTATACAAGTGTGTTTTAGTGGCATAATTGTCATGTTTTGCTTTTTGGAGTGAACTCATAATTGGTTTTTATCGGTTTTATTTTAAACATATGTTTAAAAAAACTTTTACTTATATTCAAGATTTGATATATTTGTGGTATGATTCATATATGGAAAAACATAAGGTATTTTATGGCTATAGTCATCTGTATTGGTTGCAGCAACGTGTTTTCACAAACCGATTACGCAACCGGTAACGCTGCTTACACGAATGCATCACACAACGATTTTCAGCCTGTGACGGTTGGCGGCGGCGATTTTGTTTACACCTATGACAACACCGATCAGCAATACAGGCACGAACAATACGTTTTAATCCCTGACCTTACCAATGCCCCCAACGGTAATCACATGGATACCAGCCTGATGTATGGTTACGGAAACTCAGGCACGCCCACAGATACCGCTTTTCAATGGGATAAACAAAACCTGGTTGCAGATTCGGACTTCGATGCTGTTCCCATGTTTGTCAGTCCTTTATCCACACAAAACATGAATTATTCCACAGCCATGCAATACAATCAAAATTATTGCACAACAGATTCCTGTGCGCTTGAAATAACCCAGCCGGATTCAATGCTGGCGTGGCCTGAGCATCCACCTTATTCCGGATCGTATGAAATGTGGGATGGTGAAGAGCTTGTCAATGCCGGTGATTTGAAAGGGACCGGCACCGACTCAAAACATTCACAACAACAATTGGATACCGGGATCAATTCATCATATTGTGTGGAAACCTACGGTTCCGGATGGCGTTTGCCCACGGACATTGAAATGGGACATATTAACAATGAAGAAGGTACAGGAAACGGTTTCGATGAGGGATTCCGCGGAACAAGCGACAACAAATACATGTGGACCTGTTCGCTGTTTAAGACCTTTGAGGTAAAACGCTGGCCTGCACGCGTACATGACGGCGAATGGGAAAATTGCGCCGGATTTCTTTATGTGTCAAATTACGTTCGTTGTGTATTTTCTCCCGGAGGGGATGTGCCAACACAGGCAAATAAAATTAAAGATCATGGCATCAGCGTTTATCCCAATCCGGCTAAGCATGATGTTTACATTCAATCAAAAACTCAACCAATCAGAAAAATTGAGCTTATCAGTGTTGATGGTAAAATCATCAAAAAGAAAACAACCAGCGGCACAGAAACGTTGTGCCTTAAAACGGATAATTATTCCCCCGGCATGTATTTTTTAAACGTATATATAGACAATCAAAACCCGGTAACAAAAAAAATCGTTATAAAACCATGAGGAACATTAAAACAATATCCATTCTGTTGTTTTTATTGCTGACATACATCTGCATGTATGGGCAGGCACCCCAGGGTATAAAATATCAATCGGTTATCCGCAATGAGCAGGGGCAGCCCATCACCAATCAATCCATCAGGCTGCGGCTTTCCATCCTTGACAATTCAGATGTCGGGCCAATACTGTTTCAGGAAACCCACGAAGTTGAGACCAATGATTTTGGGCTGGTGAATCTCAATATTGGGCAGGGAGACGGTAGCTGGGATTTTACTGATATTCCATGGGACAATGGCAATGAAAAATGGTTGAAAATTGAAATTGACAGTACAGGAGGATACAATTATACTGACATGGGTGCCAGTCAATTGTTTAGCGTACCTTATGCTTTGTATGCAGAAAACGGTGGTGGCAGTGGCAGCAGTGTATGGTCAGCCGGAGCCAATGGGATATTTTATACATCCGGAAACGTCGGTATTGGTACAGACACCCCTGACGACAAAGCTGCGTTGGAAATTCAGAGCACAACAAAAGGGTTTTTACCACCCCGCCTGACTGAAGCCGAACGCGATGCCATAGATTCTCCTCCCGGTGGCCTGTTGATATTCAATACCACAAGCCAGTGTATCAACCTGTTTAAAAACGGTACCTGGTATGAAATATGCGGCACATGCATACCTCCTCCTCAACCGGACGTCAGCTCAAACTCCCCCGCATGCGAAGGTGGAGACATCGAATTGTATGGCAACAATTTGGGTGGTGCTGAACCGCATTGGAGCGGCCCCAATGGCTTTACCTCAACAGAACAAAACCCTGTGATTCCCAATGCCGGTGATATCAATACAGGTTATTACACATTATACACAACCAATGCTTGTAGCAGCAGCGACCCTGACAGTGTAGAGGTAGAACTCATGCCTCTGCCCGGAGACGCAGGTTCTTTTACCGGCCCAAACACCGTATGTGAAGGCGATATGAATGTTGATTATAGCATTGATGAGGTTGCCAACACAGAGTGGTACGAGTGGGATTTACCTCCCGGCGCTGTTATCAGCAGTGGCGATAACACCAACGCTGTAACGATTGATTTTCCAGCAGGGTCTGAATCGGGGAATTTATCCGTTACACCGTACAACAGTTGTGGTAGCGGTGGTGCCAATACACCATTGGCCATTACAGTTAATCCATTACCAACCACTGCCGATGCCGGGCCTGATCAGCTCAACGTTGCCGGAACCAGCACTACCCTGGAAGCCAATACACCAACTGAAGGCACAGGCACCTGGAGCATTATCTCCGGAACAGGTGGTAACATCAACGATCCCTCTGATCCTAACAGTAATTTCAGCGGTACGGCAGGAAATGCATACACCCTGGAATGGGAAATCAGCAATGGCTGTGGCAGCAGTGCAGATTCTGCAGATATCAGTTTTCAGCCTCCATTTACCTGTGGTGATGACCTTACTGATCCGCGCGATGGTCAAACTTATGCCACGGTTGAAATAGGCAGCCAATGCTGGATGGCAGAAAATTTGAACATTGGTAACCAAATTGATGCCCCATCAGCACAAACGAACAACGGGACGATTGAAAAATATTGCTACGACAACGATTCAAACAACTGTACCACTTACGGAGGCTTATATCAGTGGATAGAAATGCTGCAATTGCCCGATTCATGCAATACCTCCGAATGTGCAAGCCTTGTGGGCACAGGTCACCAGGGAATATGCCCACCCGGATGGCATGTCCCTACTGATGAAGAATACAAAGAAGTGGAAATGGCACTCGGCATGACACAAGCTGAAGCTGATATGCTCAACACGTGGCGTGGGGCACCGGTGGGCGAAATGATGAAACAGGGAGGTTCTTCAGGCTTTGAAGGCCTGTTAAGCGGACGTTGTTCAAACACAGGGAGCTTCAGCCTGCAGGGAAGTTATGAATATCCATATACAGCTGATGAATATGGTGCAAGTTATGCTTATCGGCGCTGTTTAAGAACAGGAGATAATAGTGTGGGGCGATGGAATACATTTCCTAAAACCTACGCATTTTCAGTCAGGTGTGTGAAAGATTAACAATGAACAGTCTTTAGATAGTATGAATGACAAAAAATTGAAAGAATTATGAAAAATAAATGGTTACTATGTTTTATGGTGCTGGGCATTATCATCAGTGCCTGCGAAGAAGAGGATGACAACAACGATGATCCAAATGACACCGATGATGCGTACATAGAAAGTTTTGACGAACTGTATGCTGAAAAAGACACCCTCAATTACATGGACACAACCAGGGTTATTGCCGTTGCCTCGGGAAAAGGATTGAAATACACGTGGAACACCAACAGCAATGCACCACTGCTACCCATTGAAGGCACAGATGCTGAAATTTACTTTTACGCTGACCCATGTGTGAGCACTGGGGTAAAACAAGTCATTTGTAAAATTTCAGCAGGAGATGATGAAATTCAAAAAATAGACACCATTGTAATTGCAGAGTAATTATGAGATATTATATTTTGGGACTGATAACGGTTTTATTATCATGCAATGCCGCATGGGGTCAATGTTTTTCATCCACAGGTAATCCCATCGGCGGCAACGCCAACATGGGTGTGATGAAAAAAGGCATGTTCCGTGTTGGTTCGTTTTACAAACATGCCTATTCCGGCAAATATTTCCACGGCGATGAATTATCAGTGAATGAAGGGCATATAACAGCCGAGTATGCGGTATATAATTACGTTTCAACCATGTTCTCTTACGGCATAACCAACAACCTGACCATGGAAGCCAGCAGCGGATATTTCATCAATAAAACCAAAGCTTTTTCAACCCCCATGACAGGAAAAGGATTTTCCAATGCGGTTGTGACGGCAAAATATGCATTTTATCACAACCCTGCCAAAAGGCTCGAGGTAACAGGAAGCCTCGGCGGTAAAATCCCGCTTCGCAGTGAAGAGCAAAGAATAGAAACCACTACCATCAACATTGCCAATCACCCCGATGTGCAATCCTGCCTGGGTAATTACGGAGCTATAGCAGAGTTATACGTTATTAAAGAAAAACCCTTTACCGGATTACGTTATTTTCTCATCACAAAATACGAACACAATTTCCACAGCATTGACGGGTATTTTGACCTCAGGCAGTTTAATTTCGGCAATTCTCTGAACACATCGGTATTTGTTACTAAACATCTACACATGCCACCAGCCCTTTCCTGGCTGACAGAAAATTGGACCGCCATCGCACAAATCCGCCATGAACACAAGTGGCAAAACCAAAAACGCTCGCAGTTTTACATCGGTTCAGGAGAATTGGAATACGGCGAATGGGAAAAGGTAAAAAACTCCGGCAGCGATGTGATTTTCTTTTGTCCCCAGATCAACTATACGTTTTTTCAGAAATTAAACCTTTCTGTTCAGGCTGATATACCGTTGTATCAATATTACAAAGGCATTCAGCTTGCGTCTGATTATGCGTTTTCTTTTAATTTGACCTATGATATTGGTTCAGAACAAGATGAATGACGATATTAAATTGGCAAATTTTTTGCATGCTTTTAACGGATAAAAATCGAATAACTATGAAATATATAACAACAACAATAATCACGTTAATCCTCTTTTCTATGACGCTATTTGCACAAAACACAGAAAAGCAGGAGGAAGAGGCTGATACAAACACGGAAAAAGTAACAGGGCCCGGTATTTCATTTGACAAAACCGAACATGATTACGGTACCATTGAGCGTAAAGCCAACGGTGATTGTACATTTACCCTGACAAACAACGGCACAAAACCCCTCATCCTTACAAACGTGCAAAGCTCATGCGGTTGTGCAGCCGTAAGCTGGCCTCAACGACCGATAAAACCGGATGATAGCAAAGAAATTACCATCCGGTATGATACAAAGCGTGTGGGCAGTTTTTCAAAATCCATTAAAGTTTACAGCAACGCTACCGACGCTCCTATCGTGCTTTCAATAAAAGGAACCGTGGAAAAATAAAAAACAACTTTTCTAAAGTTCTGAACTTTAGAAAAGTTGTGTTTTATTATTAATTATAATGAACATTTCTTTCGTAGTTTTGTTACCTGAAATTGATTATCCAAAAATTAAAAAAGTACTATGGAAAGAATAAAATGTTTGATTATTGGATCAGGCCCTGCCGGATACACAGCAGGCATTTATGCAGCACGTGCCAACCTTAACCCTGTTATTATCGAAGGATTGCAGCCTGGTGGACAGCCATCTATTACAACAGATGTAGAAAATTTTCCCGGGTATCCCGAAGGCGTTTCGGGGCCTAAAATGATGGAAGACATGAAAAAACAGGCTGAACGCTTCGGAACAGAAGTCAGGTTCGGCCTTATCACCGAAGTTGATTTCTCAACCCATCCTTTCAAACTTAAAGGCGACCCGGGCATTGAGATAGAAGCCGATTCTGTGATCATTGCCACTGGCGCTACAGCGAGATACCTGGGACTGGAATCCGAAAATAAATTCAAAGGCCGCGGCGTATCTGCCTGTGCCACGTGCGACGGGTTCTTTTACAAAGGCAAAGATGTGGCCGTTGTTGGTGGCGGGGATTCTGCCGCAGAAGAAGCAACATACCTGGCAGGTCTGGCAAAAAAAGTATATGTCATTGTGCGAAAAGATCACATGCGTGCATCCAAATTAATGCAGACAAGGGTACACCAGACTAAAAACATTGAAGTACTCTACCAGCATAAAACCAAAGAAGTGCTTGGCGACGACAGCGGCGTTACAGGCGTATTACTTCATAATGCCGCATCCGGAAAAGATGTGAAAATTGACATCGACGGTTTTTTCCTTGCCATAGGACACACCCCCAACAGCGGCCCGTTTAAACAATATGTGGATACTGATGATAACGGATACATTATTACAAAACCCGATACAACACACACCAAAACAGATGGTATTTTTGCCTGCGGTGATGTACAGGACAGCAGATACAGACAATCTGTTACGGCTGCTGCCTCCGGATGCAAAGCCGCTTTGGATGCAGAAAAATACCTGGCCGAAAAAGACATCGTGGAAAATGGCATTGTCAATAAAGAGAAATAGAGAGACATAGTGATTGTATTGTGTAATGGTGAGACAGGGAGTGGTGGTCAGTAGTCGGTGATCGGTGATCGGTAGTCGGTAATCGGTGGTCGGTGGTCGGTAGTCGGTAATCGGTGGTCGGTGATCGGTGATCGGGAATCAGTGATCGGTAATCGGTGGTAGTCCCATCATGTAATCGTGCAATCGTGCAATCATATTGAACAATTACAATTTTTTTACAATATGTTAAACATTATAGCAATCCGGCGTGTTGTTTTTAAGGAATTGTTAAAAACACACATTTGTCAAAAATAATTTTGTTTGTGTTGTTATTTTGTTATCTTAGCCGTCCTTTAAATAAAAAATAGTTTATTATTGAAAATAAATGAAATAAATAATCAAACGTATTAATCAAAAATTATAAGCTTATGAAACGAACAGTACTATTACTCCTTGGCATGATCCTTATGTGGACATTCCAGGTAAATGCACAATGGTCAATTGATGCCGTTGAAACGGATTACACCATTGATTTTGAGACAACGGTTTCCGGCATCAATGAAGGAACCTTTGATGGCACAGGCTTTGCCACTACCCCTGCAACCGGCCAATTGGATGCCGGCGGCTGGGCCGTATTTGGCTTGAGTGACGGTGACAAAGATTTCGGCGTCGAAAACACAACCGGAGACTTTGCCCGCGGTGCTTCTACCGGCGGCGAAACAACCGGTGGTATTTATGCCTTTGAAGTCGAAACCGGCAACCACGCTTTTGGTGTTCAACCTACAGGAACAGATTTTGCCCCGGGGTCAATTGCAATCATCATTGAAAACAACACCGGGCAGGAAGTCAACCTGTTGAACTTAACTTACGATTTATGGGTGTTTAATGATGCCGATCGTGCCAATTCATTTAACGGAGAATACTCCGTAGATGGCATAAATTGGTTTCCCGTTGAAGACCTTACATTCCTGTCTCCTGAAGCAGCAGATGCCACCCCCGCCTGGAATAAGACTACATTGTCAATTACCGACCAGGACATGGGCTTTAATTTTCAACCAGGTGACAGCATTTACTTCAGATGGTATTCCGAAGACATTCAAGGCAGCGGCAGCAGGGATGAATTCGCTGTAGATAATTTGACAGTGAACTTTGCCTACGATGCATGCCCCGCCATCACTACATTCCCCTTTGAAGAAGGGTTTGAAGATACTTACCCTGCAGACTGCTGGGATACAGTATATGCAAACACATCCTATCCTTCGGGAAATGAAATGACACACACAACCGATGAGGCCTATGAAGGAACACAATCTTTCAGGTTTTCTTCATTTACTTCTGGTTCTCCTTATGAACAATATTTGATTACACCTGAGTTGGATATGAGTTCTGGAAAAGTAGTTGAATTTTGGTATCGCGGCTATTCATGGGGCTCTGAATCTTTTGCAGTGGGAACCTCCACAACAGGAACAGATGTTTCAACAGATTTCACCTGGGAAACAGATGTGACAGATGCCTCAACAACATGGCAAAGATATTCATTATCACTGGATCAGGCAGTAAAATACGTTGCCATCCAATACAATAGTGATTTACAGTATTACCTCTACGTGGATGATTTTGCCATTCGTGATGTCAGTTCAGAAACCGATATCCTCAGCTACAGCTTCCCCGAACAAACCGGACCGGCTAACATTGATGCAGGGTCTCACACCATCGAGGTTGAAGTTGATTTTACGGCAGACCTTACCACCTTGGTGGCAGATTTCACCCTTTCTACTGGGGCAACTGCTGAAGTAAGCGGCACACCTCAGGAGTCCGGCGTTACTGACAACGATTTCACTTCTTCGGTTACTTATACGGTAACCGCTGAAGATGGCTCCACCACCCAAGACTGGGTTGTAGATGTAATGCAGGCAGGTGCTCCGGCAGGTGCCAATTGCGATAACCCGTTCCTGATTTCCTTGCCAGCGGATTTGACTTACGAAGACATTAGCCAAACCACATGTGGCCTGGGCAATGTATATGAAGATACAGATATGGGTTCTTATGATGGTGGCGAAGACGCTGTCTATGAAATTACCGTTACCGAAGATGTTTTGGTGGATATAACGCTTGATCCATATACAACAACTTATACTGGTATTGGTTTATTCGAATCTTGTCCCGGTGACAATGTGCTTATCGCTGATGAAGGTGATTGGACTTCAGACCCCAGGGTACTGGAAGGTATTTTACTCACAGCAGGGACATATTATATCATGGTTGATATTTATCCCACACCTAACTGCATTGATGAATACGACCTGACAATTGAAGAGGCCTGCCCAGCTCCTGTAAATGTTGATGCCACAGATTTAACACCCACATCTGCATTGATAACCTGGGACGCAGGCGGACTGGAAACAGACTGGAACCTGAAAGTGTCCACAACGTCAATTGACCCAACCTCTGAAACCGGTGATATCTTTGATGGTGCAGTGAGCACAACCCCCGAACAGGAAGTGACAAGCCTCACTGCAGAATCCGATTATTACGTTTATGTTCAGGCAGATTGCGACTCCGACTGGACAGCAGAATATACGTTTACCACACCTTCTGCCTGCCCGCAACCGACAGACGTATTTGCTTCTGCCATTGGAACTGACAACGCAGAGCTGGACTGGAACGCTTACGGCGAAACGGAATGGAACATCAAGGTGTCAAGTACCAGCATTGATCCAAACACAGATCCCGGAGACATGGCTGATGAAACAACAACAACCAAACCCTATCCCGTTTCAGGTTTAACACCAAATACCGATTATTATTTCTACGTACAATCATCTTGTGACTCTGACTGGTCACCCGAAGGTATGTTCACCACCGAATGTGAAGCCTTTACCACATTCCCGTGGACTGAAGGGTTTGAAGATGCCTGGCCTCCGGATTGCTGGACCAATTCACTCTGGGAGCTCTCATCTTATGGAGATGCTCACACAGGCTCTGAATTTGCTTACACAAATGAAGCCGGTTCTCAGTTAACAACTCCCGAAATAGCTATTCCGGCTGGAACTGATATGATTCTCGAATTTTATTATCGTGTGGAATCATCCTCTTACCCACAAGATTTGAATGTGAATTTAAGTACCGATGGTACCAATTTCACTGAATCAGTGGCAGAATTCACTGGCATTACAAATGATAATTACGAAAATTATACCTATGATTTGAGTGCTTATGAAGGACAAAACATTTGGGTCCGTTTTGAAGGTGAATCTACTGGCGGAACTTCTTTTGGAGCACTCATAGATGATGTCACCATTGAGGAAGCACCATCATGTCCTGCCGTAACAGACCTTGCCATAGACTCATATACCTCCACTGAAGCTGATGTGAGCTGGACAGAAACCGGATCAGCCACATCATGGAATGTAATTTATGGTGAAAGTGGTTTTGACCCCGCTACGGAAGGCACTACAGAAGCCGCCTCTGCCATTCCATATACCATCAGCGGTTTGTCTCCAAACACAGCTTATGATGTGTATGTACAGGCAGATTGTGGTGGCGGAATGTTGAGCGATACAATAGGGCCTGCTATTTTCACCACAGAATGTGAAGCCGTTACCACTTTCCCGTGGACTGAACCATTTGAAGATGCATGGGTTGGTACCCCGGAAGCTCCTGAATGCTGGAAGGCTGTAAACGGCATAGATGGCAGTTATTGGGAACAATCTACTGATGATGTTTATAACGGGACTTATTCTGCGGAAACTTATCAAGGTATGAACTCAGACAATCATGCTGATGAATGGTTAATCACACCAGCAGTGGATCTCGATGCATTGAGCAATCCATTATTGGATTTTTATGGTTTTTCAGATCAAACACCGGAAGGTGTCAATGCAGATATGCGGATTATGATTATGGATGCCCCTTATAGCGATACTACTGACTTACATGCAAATGCCACTGAAATTGAT
>CAZGPW010000026.1:0-1629 GCA_964527535.1 uncultured Bacteroidales bacterium | reverse complement strand
TCTATACCTTGATTATACACAAACTTTTCAATGGGCTGTTCGCACAGATGAACCAAGCACATCATCTTATTATAAGTCTATTTGCCCTGATAATTCTACCGGTTTTTTCATGGGAAGTGATTTTGGTTCTTCTGTTGATGTTGATCCCGATGGAAACATCACATCCCTCACTGAAGGCAGCTATGGAAAGGACGGATTCATTTCCCACTGGAAAACATGCACGCCTTCCACCGACCCCACATCTGCATCCTCAAATCCATCCAATATTTGCCCAAATACCTCAACCAACATTGATTTGTCAGCTTCAGGCGGTACCTTAGGAACAGGGGCAGAAACGTATTGGTACACCGGCAGCTGTGGTGGTACTTTCATTGGAACAGGAAATCCGATGACCATATCTCAATCTTTGAGTTCTTCAACAACTTATTATGCAATGTATGATGGGGTTTGTGGAACTACAAACTGCGTTAGTACTACAGTAAATGTTTATTCTGAATCATCATCGCCAAGCGGTATTACCGGAACAACTACCATTTGTGAAGGCGAGTCCACAACGCTGACTGTCTCAGGTGGCTCATTGGGTACAGGTGCTTCCTGGGAATGGTATTCCGGCTCCTGTGGCGGAACTGCGGTGGGCAGCGGCTCGTCAATAAACGTTTCTCCGGCTTCATCCACAACCTATTATGTCAGAGCCGAAGGCACATGCAACACTACGTTGTGTGCAAATGTAACGGTTGAATTATACAATGATGCCACCCCCGAAGGCACATGGGTAGGAGACTACGATACTGACTGGTTCAATTGCAAGAACTGGGGCAACGGGCGGGTGCCAACCAGCAGCATGGATGTTGTTATCCCCGGGGGAACTCCCTATGAACCAACAATCACCGGTGCCGGAGCTGATTGCCTGACCATTGAAATCAATTCATCCAACGGGGCTGAACTAACCATTGATGTGAGCAACGGAGGTAACCTGGAAGTACATCAGTGATGTTGGCAGAAGTGGTAAAGTTGGTATAGGCACAACCAGTCCGGGAAGAAATTTGCATGTTAAACATTCAGGAACCATTGGGACTACTTCATATACTATGGAAAAGTGCTAAAATATCGCCAATGAAAGGGGCATTATCAATCGTTATCAGATCGTTTAATCAGCAGTGACTAAAGATGCCAGAATTATTTATCCTGAAGCTCAGTCAATTATTGGTTTTTTACGTGGTTTGTAGTTGTACCTTTGCTTTCTATTCACAACATCACAGCCATCCTGGGTGCCAAAAAAATCTTTTCTCATTAAACAACATCAATGGATTCATGTTTCCCTGGCAGATGATGATAAAACGTTGATTTTATGAATATTTACCGTAGTGATATGCGTCGTTTGCAGCGTGTATAAAATCAAAAAAAAACTTGGTGCATGCTTCCATTTTTTGTTAATTTTGTACATAAGCATTAAGGAGTGATAATCAAAAATATAATTTTGTATTTATCATGATTGTTAAAACAAAATGCATTTGTATTTTGTAATATTAATTGTGAAGTTTCACCACGTTGTTGATGTTTTTCATCTCTCTAATTGTGAAGTGAAGCGTAGCGAAACGTAACAATTAGAGAGATGAAAGCGTCCGAATG
>CAZGPW010000025.1:0-12196 GCA_964527535.1 uncultured Bacteroidales bacterium | reverse complement strand
CTGAAACATCAAAATCTACATGTCCTTCAAATCTTCCGGTGATAAATACATTTCCATCTTTATCCACAGCAACATCATGGGTTTTTACAAAGCCACCCTCATCGCTGATTTGATCTAAATGTGAAACCCATTCCACTTCCTGGGCAGATACACCAATGAAAATAAATGTAAGTAGTAATAAAAAGCAGCTAAATTTTTTCATAATATTATAGTTTTATCGTAGTATTGTTACGGTTCCTTTTTTAGTTATTTCGTTATCAAAAGTAATAATATAAACATAATTTCCCACCGGAAGATCGTTGCCGTTGTATTTGCCATCCCATTGGTTACTTGTTTCAGTGTAAGATTGAGCCGTTCCGTCAAAAACAAACACTGCATCGCCCCAGCGATTGTAAATGTTTATGGTAACATTCTGATAGGCTTCAATGCCCTGAATGTTCCAGGTGTCATTACGTCCATCGCCATTGGGAGTAATAATATCGGGCACAAGCAGGTCTTTGATTTCTTCGGGATCAACCGTCACGGTTGTTGTATCTGTATCTCCACATATCCCGGTAATGGTATAGATGATCATGTGTTCACCAATGCCGGCACTTTCAGGGGTAAATTCACCGGTATTTGCGTTGACACCGTTTCCTTCCCATGTGCCACCATCATCTGCAGCCGACAACATAGCGGGAGGTTCGGTGATGATAAAAGGCCCGGCTGGTTCTATGGTAGCATCGGCAGCTTGATGTACTGTAATGTCCAGTGTGTCAGAATCACCACATAATCCGGTGTAGGCATAAACAAGTGTGTGTTGTCCTGTGTTTATGTCTTGAGGATGTAACAAGCTGTCCGGCAATTCGTTGCCGTCAAGGTACCAGGTTCCGCCTTCCATGTTTGCTTCAAGCACGGTTTCGGGATCGGTGCTGCAATAATTCTGAGCTGCTTTGATTGTGGCATCAAAATTTTCGATGACATCAATAAAGATCGTATCCGAATCTCCACAATTGCCGGTTATGGTGTATATGATTTCATGGTTTCCAATGCCGGCAACCTGCGGTTCAAAGAAACCGGTATTTGAATCAACACCCGTTCCGTCCCAGGTTCCGCCACTTTCGGCAGCGGTAAGCACAACCGATGCGTCGGTTTCACAAAATGGCCCTGCCGGATCAATCGTAGCATCGGCAGCGGGATTTACGGTAATATCAATCTGGTCTGAATTGCCACAAGCACCGGTAAATTCATAGGTGATTTCATGGATACCTTCGCCTGCAATTTGTGGATCAAAGGTTCCTGCAATGCTGTCGGTAATACCTGTGCCACTCCACACGCCGCCGTCATTGGCGGCAGAGAGCGTTACAGGGTCATCATCGCTGCAAAAAGGCCCTGCCGGGTCAATGGTGGCATCAAAATCAGCATTGACGGTTATAATAATCGTGTCTGAATCAGGACAATCGCCTATAATTTCATAGGTGATCTCATGTTCTCCCGGTCCGGCAACATCAGGTTCAAAAAACCCTGTGGCAGGGGTAACACCCGGTCCGCTCCATGTGCCACCGGTTTCGGCGGCGGTTAATACAACAGGCGAGTCGGTTTCACAGAATGGCCCGGCCGGATTGATGGTGGCATCAGATGCGGGGTTAACGGTAATACTGATCTGGTCTGAATCGCCACATGGGCCTGTATATTCATAGGTTATATCGAGTGTTCCTTCGCCTGCTATTTCAGGATCAAATGTCCCGGCAATGCTGTCAGTAATTCCCGTTCCACTCCACACACCACCGGTATCGGCAGCAGTTAGAGTAACGGGGTCATCATCGCTGCAAAAAGGCCCTGCCGGGTCAATGGTGGCATCAAAATCAGCATTGACGGTTATAATAACCGTGTCTGAATCAGGACAATCTCCGGTAATTTCATAGGTGACCTCATGTTCTCCCGGTCCGGCAACACCAGGTTCAAAGAATCCTGTGGCAGGGGTAACACCCGGTCCGCTCCATGTGCCACCGGTTTCGGCAGCGGTAAGCACAACCGGTGAGTCGGTTTCGCAGAAAGGCCCGGCGGGATTGATTGTGGCATCAGCAGCCTCTAACACTTCGATGGAGGTACTATCGATGTCTCCACAACTGGCTTCAAATCCATAATATATCATATGTTCACCGGAGCCGGCTATTGCAGGGTCAAAAGTTCCTGCCAATGTATCGGTAATGCCATTTCCATTCCATATACCGCCCGGTGATGCTGCAGTTAATGTAACGGGGTCGTCATCGCTGCAGAAAGGCCCTGCCGGGTCAATGGTGGCATCAAAATTATCAACGACATAAATGGTAATGGAATCTGTATCACCGCAGGTATCATCAATGGTATAAGAAATTGTATGAGCGCCTTCTCCGGCGACATCAGGTTCAAAAAAGCCTGTTGAGGGTTCCACGCCCGGGCCGCTCCATGTGCCGCCGGTTTCAGCAGCGGTAAGCACTGTTGGGCCGTCGGTCACGCAGAAGGGGGCCTCCGGATCGATGGTAGCATCTGCTGATTGAGTAATGTTGATGGTAAGCGATGCACAAGCGGATGTATCGCATTGATTTTGCCATCTTGCGTAATAGGTTGTTGTCACATCCGGAGATACGATGGATACAGGATTTCCTGTTGCAACTTCTGTATCCCCGCAGTTGCCTGTAAACCAATGTACCTCTTCACCAGAGCCTCCGTTTGCAGTCAATTCGATCATAACAGAATCAGCTGAGCACAAATTGTTTGTATCAGCCACAACCTCTGTTGGTGCTTCCGTATCCGGAATAACATACACGGTGGTTGAATCACAATCAGATACCCCACAAATATTTTCCCAGCGAGCGTAATAGGTTGTCGTGGTTGTTGGTGATGGCGTGGATAATGGATTTCCGGAGCCAATGGAATTGGTACCACAACCTCCTGTAAACCACTGAACAGTAGTGCCGCTTCCACCAGAAACGGAAAGGTTAATGTTTCCCTGATCGTTTTCACAAACGCTGTCCTGATCAGCTATTACATCGTGCGGTGTTACCGGAAGATCAAATACATTGATCGTGGTGCTGTCGCATGCAGATACGCCACATGAATTTTCCCACAGTGCATAGTATGTGGTCGTACTGTCAGGTGGAGAGATGAGAAGGGGGTTTCCGGTACCAATTTCTGTATCGCCACACGCACCAGTAAACCAGTGAATTTCATCGCCTGAGCCACCTGTGGCTGACAAGTTAATGTCGTCGGTATCGGATGGACAGAGGTTGTTATCATCTGCCGAAACAAAAGTTGGTGGTTCCGGCAATGGTAATACATTGATATCAACACTGACGCATGATGATTCACCACAGGCATTTTCCCAGCGTGCAAAAAATGTGGTATCGCTTTCGGGAGAAGGAATGTTCAGGGGATTTCCTGTCCCCACTTCTATGCCGCCACATGAATCAGTAAACCAGTGAATTTCATCGCCTGAACCGCCTGTTACAGACAGGTTGATGTTTCCGGGATCATCCGCACAAAAATCGTTGTTGTCAGTGGATGCTGATGTGGGTGCAACGGGAAGTGGATTGATGGTAACATCAATTTCATCCGTGCCTGTACAACCGTTGTTTGTGACGGTAACGTTGTATAGTCCGGTAGTATTTACATCAAGCGTAGGATTAAGGTTTCCGCCTGTCCATTCATAATCCCATGAGGTATTGGTACCAGGATCAAGCGTTACAGGCGTTTCATCTTCACAAGCCATGGTATCCGGACCAAGATCGGGTGCCGGTGTTTCCGGTACTGTCAAAAACATAGTATCAGCGGCAGTGCATCCATTGGCATCCGTAACGGTAACGGTATAATTGTTTTCGGTATCCACATCTATGGTTTGTGTGGTTTCCGTTGTGCTCCATTCATAAGCGTTGTAAGTACCAGCATCCAGCGATACGGGGGTATCATATTCACAAACGGTCTGGTCACCACCAATGTCCGGCGATGGGGCAGTGTCGATGCTTAATGTCATGTTATCTGAACCGGTACATCCATTCACATCAGTAACGGTCACCTGATATACAGCTTCATTGGATGCTTCAATGGTTTGGGTTGTTTCACTTGTGTTCCATAAGTAATCATCATAAACCCCTGGATCAAGTGTGTAGGGAATATCATAATCACATACAGATTGGTCGCCACCTAAATCCGGGGTGGGAGCTGTATTGACGGTAAGTGTCATCATGTCTGAGGCGGTACACCCATAGCTGTTTATAACCGTAACGCTGTATGTATCTGAGGCATCAACATTTATGGTTTGAGTTGTTTCTGTTGTGCTCCATTCATAATCACTCATGCCACCACCTGCATCAAGGGTAATGGGGACATCGTATTCACAATGTGATTGATCTCCGCCAAGGTCAACAAAAGGAGAGGGGTCCACTGTCAAATGCATAGCATCACTTCCGGTGCACCCGTTGGCATCAGTAACCGTGACTTCATAATTATTCGTTGTGGACACATCAATTGTGGGGGATGTTTCAGAAGTACTCCATGTATATGTATCAAAAGAACCTGGATTTAGGGTTACAGGCGTGTCGTTATCACACACGGTTTGATCGGCACCCAGGTCAGGTGATGCTTCCGGGTTGACAGTGAGTGTCATAGCATCGGAATTGGTACAGCCATTGGCATCGGTAACTGTGACAGCATAAGTATCGGAAGTGCTGACGTTGATTATGGATGATGTTTCAGATGTGCTCCACATGTAAGATGAGAAACTGCCCGGATCCAGCGTTACTGGTGTGTCGTACACACATACTGACTGGTCACCACCGAGGTCTGGTTGTGGTAAAGGATGCACAATGATGTCAACGCTGACCCAGTCGCTCCAAATCCCGTGCTCGTCAAGCACCCGAAGCTGATAGGTATGATCTGATGATGGAGAGACATCGGGATTTTGCGTGTTATCATCTCCGGAAAGGTGATCCCAATCGTACTGGGTTACGCTTCCGCAAATGGCGCTGCCACTTCCCTGTAATGTGGTGCTTTCGCCGTTGCAAATTTCTGTTTCTGTGGCCGTTGCCGTTGCCGTGGGTTGACTGATGCGGTAATTCAGGTCGCCCGCATTGTTGAGCGGATCACAACTATAATGCATGGCAGCAACTCTGTATGTTCCTGTCGTGCTGCATGTCCACACTGTAGAAGCTTCTGTGCCTGAGCAACAGGGGCCGTAATCATCATTATAATCAACCTGGTTCCAGCTTTCATCAAAAATCCGGATATAACTGTCTTCAGAATTGTCACACATATTAAATGCGTATGCTGTGCCTGCTGTGGCATCGAATTCCCAAAACGCAATTTCTCCGCTGCTGTGCGCTGCTGTTTGCCATGATTCAGTTGGGGTAATGTTGCCGTTGTTGTTCCATGGCCCGTCTGACCTGCTGTAATACATGGTGCCACTGTTTGTAAAAGGATCACATGAATAGTTTGATGCAGTAATGTAATATGTGCCGGAAGAGGAAGGAGACCAACTTAAGGATGAGGAAAACCCACTGCAAAAAGGACCATTGTCATCCGTTGATGTTACAAGGTTATTAAAGCTGTCATAAATTCTGATGTAAGAATCTTCACTGTTTGAGCATAGTGTGAAATTGTAATAATCGCCGGATGTGGCATCAAATTCCCAGTAGGGTGTTTCCCCTGCATTGTATGACGCACCCTGCCATGAACACATGGAAGGCGTGATGCTTCCCATGTCAGTATCTCCGCATTGGGGAATGAAACTGACACGCAGGTGTGAATAGTAATTATTGGTTTCAATGCCTTCCCAGTATGTTGGATCTTCGCTGTCTTCATCTTCATCAGCAAAACCGACAACATACCATCCACCGCTAAGTCGGCCTTCGAAATCGGTTATTCCGGATGCATTGAAATTTACATCATAGCCAGTGTAGCCATCGCCTTTCTGCCATGTCCAGCTTGGGGCAAGGTAATATACCGTTCCACCGTCAATATCATCATACCATGTCATGGTTTTATAATCTCTTGTGCCACCTGGTTCAGGATTGTCTCCTGCATCAATGTTATTTGCCATGTCTTTAAATTCTGGCCTTACTTCATTGTATTCTGTCAGACAGTCGCATTGACTGATCCAGGAATCCCAACAGCTTGGTTCGTCGTTGTTAACGTAGGTTTCATATTCAACAGCAGTGACATTTGTGCTGGTGTAAAAGCCTGAAATATCAAATTTGTCCGCCATGCGGGCGTAATTGTGGTTGGGAGCAATCAGCTGATCATCTTCCATTGAGCCGAGCTGAATATCGTAATTCCCGTCACCATGCGCAATGTTCCAAACCAATGCACTGGCTCCGTCATTGTCCATTTCAACGGAGTTGTGATAATACGTTGAGGTTAATGGGTCGCTGATGGCATCTCTGCTGTTTGATTTGTATGCCGTGTTGATGATGTTGAGAATTTCCTGTCGTACTGGTTCATCGGGGGGTATGTTAACCCATTCAATCTTTTTTCTGATATCGGAGGGTAATTCAGATAAGCTTACATCCTCTCCTTTGGGCATCAGTGGGTATCCATTTGCGCGGATGCTCAGGATAGCCTTATATTCACCTTCTCCTGTGTCGTAAGCCCGCATAAACGGGGTTCTGTATTCTTTGAGCTCTTTTTTATCTGAAGGGAATTCAGATTTCAGAGGTAAATAAGGTGCTGTCTCAAGCCGTGCCCAGGAAAAGTAACCGGGATACTCCCCGTCGCTTTCATCTATAGCGTTTTCACCCAGGATGTTTTTTGCCGCATTTTTTGAAGCGAAAACTTTTAGGTAATATTGACTTACGGTTTCTACGGAATCTACACCGCTCACAGATTCAATGGAATCGGCAATCTGAGCAATATCTTTTTGGGCTTCCATCAATAAATAACCCTTATAGTTTTCAAAATCCAGGTCTTTTGGATTATATCGTTTTGCAAGTTTTTCTGGGCTCAGGAAAAACCGATAATATACTTTATTGCCTATGCGTATAAAATCTGTACGGTCAGGCTTTACATAATTACCGGTAAAATCCGGGTCTCCATCCTTAAACGTACCTTTTACTTGTTTGTCCATCCAGACATTTTGTGCCGGTATAACTTTTTTTGTTGCGGGATGCCCTTTAGGTAATATTTCCATCACATCTTCCAATGGTGGTAGCTTATCCTTAAACTCTGTATTTGTTTGATTATCATTTTCACAACCCAGACAATTTTTTTCTCTGATGGATGTTTGGCTCAATGCCAATCCGGCCTCTGAGCTCAATTGATCAAGCTGTTCTACCCATTCCACTTACTGGGCATATAAGCCAGTAAAAATTAAAATATTGACTAAACCAAAGATCAGTTTTTTCATGATATACATTTTTATCGAATGATGGTTACGGTTCCTTTGTAATCTTCTTCGCCATTGTTTAATACGATTACATAGACATAGTTCCCCATGGGGAGGTCTTTGCCGTTTCTTGTGCCATCCCATTGTGTTTGCTGGTCGGTGTATTCTGTTCCTGATCCGGAAAAATAAAATACATCATCGCCCCAGCGTGTAAAAATGCTGATTTCTACGTTTTCGTAAGCTGCAATGCCCTGAATGTTCCAGGTGTCATTAAGGCCATCACCGTTTGGTGTAATGACATTGGGAATTAACAATTCACTGAAACTTATGTCGTATGATTCTGCTATCATGCAATTATGGTCATCCGTAATGGTAACAATATATTCGCCGGCGTCCAGGTTAAACAAAGCAGCGGTAGTATCCTCAGTATTCCACATGTAAGCGTATGGTGCTGTGCCTCCGTTTACTTCAATTTCAATGTTGCCCTGCCCATTTTCATTGTAGGTTGTGTCACTGATTGTCAGGGCCGGTGGATATTCCAGGATGACACTATCAGAATACATTGTGCAATTATTTCCGTCAACGATGGTAACTAAATAGGTGCCTGCCGGTACATTTTTCAGGCTGTCAATGTTTTCATCGCTGAGAATGGTATCGCCTGAGGAATAGATGTATTCATACGGTGACATGGCTCCTTCAATTTTTGTGCTGATTATGCCTGTTGAGTCACCATAGCACAATGGGTTAATGCCTGAGACCGCTATGGTTCCCGGGTCAATATTGAATATGGTTGCAGAAGAGTCTGTCTGACAACCATTGACATCGGTTACCGTAAAACTGTACTGTCCCGGTGTCAGGCTGTCTGCGGTGGACAGATTTACAGCAGAATGTCCCCATTCATAATCAAAGGGGTTGTTTCCGGTTACGGCCAGTTGAATTTGTCCGTTTGGCTGATTGCAATAACTGCTGTCGGTTGATATTGTCAATTCAGGCAATGGATATACAGTCAGCCACAAGCTGTCTATTGCAGCTTCGCAAGGGCCGGACGGATCATTGCTGGATAAATAAAATTTTATGGGGGAATTGTCAATGTCATTTTCAGATGGAGTATAAATTGCATTCAGCAGGTTTGCATTTTCGAGTGTTCCTGTACCGTTGGTTGTCCAGCTTACGCTTGTGGTAGCTCCGCCGGATGTGCCGTTGAGCGTAACGGATTCACCGAAACATGTTTCAATGTCATCGTTGCAGCTAACCACCGGGGCTTCGTAGATGGTAATGCCATTTTCGGTATGTGTGGCTTCACCGCATCCCCCGGAAGCCGGGATGGTATTGGTAATCGAATACGTGCCGGGATCGGAATTCTGGAGGTCGATTTCTCCTGTATTTTGATTAATAAAAACCAGTCCTGACGGTGACGCCGAGTACGTACCATTTGATCCGGTGTTGTGTTGAGGAAGGGGATTATCATCCGTTTGGCAATAAGGATCGTTGTAATAAAATTCAGCATCAAAACCGGTAGTAACAGTGAGCTCAAATGTACTGCTGGATGGACATGTTCCGTTAGTGGTATAGGTTATGGTATATGTTGTTTCAGGGGTACTGGCTCCCAGGTCAATTTCTCCTGTAGAGCTGTTGATGTCTAATCCGGCAGGGTCTGCTGAAAAAGTACCGCCGGGAGTAGCAATTTCGGTAGGCGTAATGTTTGGGCCGGTTGCACAAAAGGTTCCGGATTCATAGCTGAAAGATGGATCATCCAGGGGGGATATCGTGATTGATACCTGATCGCTGGTTGTACCACAGGGGCCTGGCGGGTTATCTGATGTCAGGGTAAGGATGATACTTCCATTATCAATGTCCTGTTGCGATGGTATGTATGAAGTATTCAGGTCTGATGGATTGA
Organism: uncultured Bacteroidales bacterium; assembly: GCA_964527535.1. Lineage (GTDB taxonomy): Bacteria > Bacteroidota > Bacteroidia > Bacteroidales > ML635J-15 > JAQIBY01. The sequence goes on along the minus strand of CAZGPW010000025.1, from coordinate 2,960 downwards.
CAAAATCCCCGGAGCCATCAGTTGACCATGTTCCTGAACTGATGTCGCCTGACACATTTCCGTTGAGTGTGGCTTCTTCGCCTTCGCAAATATCTGTATTGGTGCCGGCATTTACCACAGGCAACTCATTCACTGTAGTGTGTTGTACATCAGTGCTTGTGCATGAACCACCGGAAACGATGCCGGTAACGGTTATGTCATCAATATTCCAGCCGGAATAGGTTTGCGCTCCATCGGATTGAGATGTCCAACGTATCCAAATGGAAGATTCATTGTCAGCGTAAGCGGAAATGTCATAAATAACCTGTGTCCATTGATCATCCTGTGGGTATTGCGGATGAGGCAGGTCGTGCCAGGTGGACAAATCGTTGCTGATTTCGACATAAGCTTCATCCCAGTCGGTTTCAAAATTGGCATAACGCCAAAAGCTGAGTTGCGTGTTGTTCAATCCGGAACAATCAATTTCAGGAGAAAGGAGCCATTCATAGGAATTGTCATAATACCCGCCAACGCCGTCAGCCTGACCGTAATCAAGCCCCTGCCCATACACTTGGTTGTCAAGGTTGGTTGATGTATGATCGGTCGTCGGGTCAGGGTTGGATGTGGTGTTGGAATTTTCTCCGTCTCCACCCTGTGGTGTGCCTACAGCCCACGAATCACTACCTGTAGAAGCTCCGTGAGACCATCCCGTTTCAGGTGCGGGATCAAAATCATCCTGGAAAGCAGTGATGACAGAATAATCGTATGCATAGGTGATGGCATGTGTTCCATTGCCTGCATCGGATGGGGTAAACTGATCACCAATAATACCGTCGCCAGAAAAGCTTCCTGTGGCATAATTTCCGTTTAATGTAACAGGCGTGGCATCGTCTTCGCAATATTCTGAATCTAAGCCGGTAAATGAAGCGGAAGCAGAATTAACAAAAACAGTAACGTCAGCATTGCCGGGGCAATCAGGATTTAACCCGGTGACCGTTGCCGTGTATGTGGTTGTTTCGCCGGGAGATACGGTAATTGTCTCATTGTTTTCCTGCCCGGACAGTCCGGGGTCTTCGGGGTTGGCCGACCATGTAACTGTACCTCCACCAGAAGCAGTAAGGTCAACAGATTCGCCTTCACAAATGTATTGGTCTTCACCAGCATCGGCAACGACAGCCCCTGAACTGGCGGCAAAAATGTATTCGCAAACATCTTCAGCATAACCGTCAACCATAATAAGGTAATTATCTCCGGGTGTAAGTCCGGAAGCCGTAATCTGACCGTTAATTTGTTTTCCCGGGCTCCAGCAATTTGAAACCGGTGAAAAGGTGTTGCAGTCAGTATCAAAGATCATCAGTTGAATGCCTTCAACGGGACTTCCCGGATTGGCACTTCCCTGGCAATTTCTTACCCATACATCCAGTACCACATCGGTAGAATCAGCCATAAATGATAACCAGGAATTGTTGTTGATGCCGCCACAAAAGGTGCCATCATTGTAGTAATCAATATATTCATGATCCGTTGAATAGGCATTAGATGTATTTCCACGGTAACCGTTCAGGTCGCATATAGGTGTATTGATATCGCAGGAATCTCCGGCGGGCATTGTATTGGCTGTAGAAGGTGGCAGGCAATTGCCGGGGCAATCAATACTGACTTCAAAACCGGCTTTGTTGACAGCGCCGTCAGAAGTTATTCTGATGGTAATATAACCCGATTGGGCGTAATAAGCATTGCCGCGTTCATCCACTGTACTTTGCGGGAAGGTAGTAACCGAATCCAGGAATGTTCCAGATGTGCTTGAGGTACCATCATAAAAAATAAGATAATCAAATTCATGTTCGAATTCGTAGGATTGGATGACTGCCCTGATGCATGAATTGTTCGTTGATGCGAATGTAATTTCGTAATCGGAATCATTCTCATAATTACCAGAAGAACCTCCTTCGTCGAACAAAGTTGCTTCGCAGGTGTTTATGGTTTGCCCGTCGGTAGATGCATCCAGATTGTAGGTTTGGGCAACTGCCAATACGGGAAATAAGCAAAAGACATAAAATACAGTTTGAAATTTTAGCTTCATAATGGTTTATTTTTGATGTTGTTCTTTAATGATGGATAATTGATTATGTACTTCTGCTTTTGATTTCAGGATGATGTAAGGGCCTGTAGATTTTTCATGATTGAGATACACTTTTTGTTCTTTTGAATCGTGCCTGAAGGCCCCGTATTTTGAAATATCAATGTCAAGGGGATCAATTTTATTTTTCATTGTCAGGGGAATGCGGTATGAATCCGCGTAGAGGTAATTGACCTGGTAAATTTTGTACTCAGGCATGCTTTGTATTTCCTGTTCAGAATAAACGTGTAATGCTCTTGAGTCAACAATATCCAGCTTTTTACTGCTTTGGCCGTATGAAACGAAAGTAAACAACCCTAGTGTTAATGCTATCAGTAATAATTTTTTCATCATCATAATAATCAGATTATCAGCAATTAAATTGTATTTCTACCCTGGAAAATTAAATGATTAAATTTTCCCTTAAAGTACAAATATATAAAAATAAATAATCGACTAAACAAAAAAATGCTAATTTAAATAAGCTTAAATCCATAAGTGGTTTTTCTACCTGAAAAATTTATTATCACAGATTATTGATCGAGAATATCCGTTTTTTCTACTGTTATTATTGGGTAAAACTTAAACCCATTATAAAAAATACGGTTCTACTGCCAATTTTCCGTCAAAACGGCTGACGGGCAGCGAAAAAGTTACCGGAGAGTTACGCAAAGAAGTCTTATACCGATATGTGTTCAATTCCGTCTATCGCCGGGCAAGTTTATAATTTTGGTTCTACTGTTATTTTAATGGTAAAGATTTAGTGTACGATGGAAACTTAGGTTTTGCTGTAACCTGAGTAGAAAAAATAGTTGTTTGAACATCAATATTCTTTAATTTTTGGCATGGTTTTTTGCAAAAA
>CAZGPW010000024.1:0-10299 GCA_964527535.1 uncultured Bacteroidales bacterium | reverse complement strand
ATGAAGGGATTTTTTGGATAAACAACATGCACCGTAAACAAAAAAAAACGCAGGTAGCTCCAAGCCATCTGCGTTTTATTTTGGGTGGAAGATGGGATTTGAACCCACGACCCCTGGAACCACAATCCAGTGCTCTAACCAACTGAGCTACTCCCACCATGTAAAGCGGGACAAAGATAGAAAATTCTATCCTCAAACAAAAAGATTTTTTAAAAATAAATTATCAAACAACATGGAATGCTATCTTTGAAAAAAAATTCGATGTTCAAACCTGGTAAATACATCAATAATATTACAGGATTGCAGTTTTTTCAACTGTTCAGGTTTGGTATCCTTTTTCTTATAAGCATTGTTTTTTCAAAATCTGCACTGAAACAGGGTGAAATCGGAATTTATGAAACCTTCCTGCTCATTGCAGGTGGCGTGAGTTTCTTTTGGATCTCGGGACTTATACAATCCCTGATGCCACTTTTTAAAACAAAAGTTTCAGACCGGGCTGCTTCAAAAGACGATACAGGGATACTGTTCAACGCTGCTCTGCTTATGCTTTTAATGAGCACGATGGCCGGCATTTTTGTTTACCTTGTGGATGATTACCTCGCCGGGTTACTCTCCCTCCATACCAGCTCTGTTCCATACCTCAAAATACTGGTAGCTTATATCATTCTGTCGGGCCCCAATAATTTGATTGAATACATCTTTTTGCTCAAAAACCAATCCAAAAACATTGTACTTTTTTCCACCATCAGTCTGACAGTACAATTGGTTTGCGTTACGGTACCGGTGTTACTTACCAATGATTTGGGGTATGGACTCTATGGCCTGCTGGGTGTGAACGTAATGAAATTTATGTTCCTTGTATTTTTAATTCAAAAATACAGTAACATCAAGCTACGGGTTGATCATATCAAAAAGCATTTACACCTGGCTTCACCCTTGATCATCAGTGTTTTACTCAGCGGATCCGCCTCGTATTTCGATGGCTTTCTGGTGTCGTATCATTTTGATGAAGCAAAGTTTGCGGTTTTTAGGTACGGAGCACGGGAATTGCCCTTTGTTGTTCTTCTGGCCAATGCATTTTCCAACGCCATGATTCCTGATTTTTCGGTCAAGGGAAAACGTAATGAAGCCATGGCACATATGCGAAGACGCTCCCGCAAATTGATGAACCTGCTTTTTCCTGTGAGCATCATTTTTCTGCTGACTTCAAAATGGTTGTATCCCATTGTTTTTAACCCTGACTTTATTCAAAGTGCAGCCGTTTTCAATGCTTATCTGTTGATTATTTTATCGCGTCTCCTGTTTCCTCAAACGGTGCTCATTGGCTGGCAAAAAACAAGGGCCATCATGGCATCATCCCTGTTGGAGCTTACCATCAACGTCGGGCTTTCGTTATGGTTTATTCAAACCATGGGACTTGTAGGGGTGGCTTACGCTACTGTCATTGCGTACATGCTGCAGAAAATTATCTTGATCGCCTACCTGTGGACCCGGAAACAGATACATCCTGCAAAATATGTTCCCCTTTCTGCATGGATTGGCTGGAGCGTTATTTTGATGCTTGTGTATGCAGGCGTAAATATCTGGATTTGGTAAACACAATGATGAGCCCAGTTTAAAATGTCAAAATAAATTGAAAAATCCCACAGAGCCAAAAAGATACGAAAAGGACTGAATTGCAATGTTTACAACTTTGTAGTTCTTTGATTCTTTGTGTCTCGTATGTTTGTTCTTTGAAATGTTGTCATTTTAACTTTTTAGAGTACTCACATTGATAATTTTGATATATTTGTACGTAAAGAATGAATTTTCAAAACCTCGTTATGTTATGAAAGATGTTTTCAGCATAATTTTCCTCGTAATCTTTGCCGGGAGCCTTGCCACGGCACAAACAATCCGTAACGATGTTACAGCTTCCGGGGGCGATTATGCTGCTTCGGGAAACATTGTGATGGAATACACCATTGGTGAGCCTGCCACTGAAACGCTAAACGGAACAAACCTGATCATGACCCAGGGATTTCACCAGCCGTTGCTTGTTGTTACCTCCGTAGATGAGTATGATCATTTTTCTGATGTTAATGTGTTTCCCAATCCTACATCCGATAAGTTATGCATTGACATCCCATCACAAAACGATAACGCATTTGATTATTCCCTGTACAATAACAATGGGAAATTGATTGGAAGCGAATCACTTACATCGGGCAAAAATGCCATCACATTAAAAAGTTACGCACCCGGGATGTATGTCCTGAAAATTCAGAACAATAAATCAGGGCAAGTTAGCAGCTATAAAATTTCTAAATCCGGGAAATAGTATTATTTATTTCTGAGGGCTTACAATTCCGGTGCCGCGTTGTATTCCATCAAATCCCGGTCTTCCTCAAGCACTTCGAGGGCTTTTTTGAACGTGGTATCCACCTGGTGAATAACGGGATAGAAACCATCATCGCTCAGGATATTCCTGCTGATCATGGCATATACCTGCGTCTTTAATGTTTTTTTGCTTTGTTCAAGTTGTTTTGGTTTCACCTCTATGCCGTTTTCTTTTGTGAAAGCAATGAATTCACTGAACGTATTGTTCCTTTTGAGTTCTTTGATCAAAGCAGTAACTTCCTGAAATTGTGACAAATGTGACCGGTGTTGTTCCACATAGTTAAAAGCAAACTCATACACAAGGTTTTTATTTTGAATATTTTGATACAAATCACTGTTTCCGGTTGTATCCACAGGCACAAAAATGTCGGGCATAATACCTCCGCCACCATAGACAACGCGATCGTTTGTAGTGGTATATTTCAGTGAATCGTTAAGTTTAACGCTATCTTTTTTCAACATTTCCCCATTGAGGTACCTGTCAAGCACATCCTGATAATACTCCTCAATGCCATTTTTATATTCCCTTTGAATACAACGACCTGATGGCGTATGGTATCTGGCTACTGTCAAACGCAATGCCGAACCGTCATTAAAATTAACCGGTTCCTGCACCAGGCCTTTTCCAAACGACCGGCGTCCTATGATCCAGCCCCTGTCATTGTCCTGGATGGCCCCTGCAATAATTTCACTTGCCGATGCTGAAAATTCATCAATCAGAACGGCCAGATCAACATCCAAAAGAGATGTGTGTTTATCTGTAGCGTATATCTCTGTTTTGCCGTGCTTCCGGCCCTGGGTATATACAATCATTTTGCCATCACGTAAAAATTCGTCTGTAATTCTGTTGGCAGCATCCATAATGCCACCGCTGTTGCTGCGTAAATCCAAAATCAGATTTGTCATTCCTTTGGTTTTGAGCTTTTTCACAGCGTCCATAAATTCAGAATAGGTTTTGCTCGAAAAAGTGCTTATCTTGATGTATCCTGTTGTTGCACCAGGCATATATGATACATCAAGGCTATAAAGAGGGATTTCATCCCTGATAACCGTAAAATGGATCAGGCTGTCTATTTCACTGCGTTTTATGCCGAGTTTAACTTTTGTCCCTTTTTCCCCTTTCAGCATTTTCATGATATCATGGGTGGAAATGTTTTTGCCGGCAATCACAGAATCGTCCACTGTAATTATTCTGTCTCCCGGTCGTACACCGGCTGCCTCGCTTGGCCCTCCCGATATCGTGTGCAGCACAAGCAAGGTATCATGCCGCATGTTAAACTGTATTCCAATGCCTTCAAAATTTCCCTGCAAAGGTTCATTCATTTCTTTGAGGTCTTTTGCGGGGATGTATATTGAATGGGGATCAAGTTTTTCCAGAAAAGTAGGAATAGCATCTTCGATCAATTTTGCTTTGTTGATGGTATCAACGTAATTTTCTGAGATGAAATCCAGCATGGCGTTGAGCTTATTCTGCGCCTCATGATCTTGTTTTAAAGATCCGCCAGGCTTGTCTGTCATCAAGCTGCTTATCAATATCCCGGCGGCAACGGATACTGCAATGATGATGGGTAAATATATGTTTCTTTTGCTCATAGAAAAATTATAATTTCAGATGAACCACTTCTATTCCAGCCCTTTCGAGTAACTGAAGTCCTTCGTTTTTTGAATAATGATGAAGATACACGATACGGACGATGCCTGCCTGGATGATCAGTTTGGAACATTCGATGCATGGCGATGTTGTCACATACAAAGTAGCGCCTTCACTGTTGTTGTTGGATTTTGCCACTTTGGTTATGGCATTGGCCTCAGCATGCAGCACGTATGGTTTCGTCAGGTGATTTTTGTCTTCACATTCATTTTCAAAACCGGAAGGGGTCCCATTATAACCATCGGAAATGATCATCCTGTTTTTTACCAGCAATGCACCTACCTGACGCCGCTTACAATACGAGTTTTTAGCCCATATCTGAGCCATCTGCAAGTAATGTACATCAAACTGATGTTGTTTTTCAGGATTGGGATGTTTATCTGTTTTCATCGTTTTATGTATGGTCTATAAAAAAGCCCTCTTTTTTCGAGGGCTAGTTTCATGTCAAGCCTAATCAGTACCCAGGGTCGGGATCGAACCGACACGGTATTGCTACCACTGGTGTTTGAGACCAGCGCGTCTACCAATTCCGCCACCTGGGCATTTTTTAATTGGTGTGCAAATGTAAAAAATTGTTTGAAAATGCACAAGGCTTTATTTTAATTTCCGCAAATAAAAATTGTGCCCCCCAAAATTCAGGCGCAGGAGCTTTTTATCGCTGATGAGCTTTTCTACCAGTTGCATGTTGGCGTTATCTTTTTTCAGGAGTTCTTCCACCGCATCTTCACGCATGGGATGTACTGCTGTAATGCTGAGAATATCGGATTCTGCATCGCCGCTGGCTGCAAAGGCATTGCCTTCATAACCGATGAGAAATTCAACCTGTTGTACTTTTTTTGAAAATGCTGCCCAGGCGGTTTGCAGTGCTTCTTCATCGGCAGGTTCAACTCGCCGGTCTGCAGGCGGACGGGTGGGAATGGCAATGTATGATACATCCGGATTGAGTTTCCCCAGGAAATCAGCTATTTTTTCCAGCTCCGCCTGTGTGTCATTATACCCTTTGATCAGCATGCTTTCTGTCATCAGGTAACCCTTGTATTCGGATGCAAAGTCCCGAATCCCCTGCCTTACGGTGTCAAAATCGAGGTTTTTATGCGGACGGTCAACTTTCCGCCACATCGCTTCTGTGGCTGCATCCACTTTTACCGACACACGATCGGCTTTCAGCATGGCTTTCCTGACATTTTTATCCCACAACATGCTGGCATTGCTGATGATGGCTACCGGGACATCCAGCTTCTTCAATCCGGATATAAGCTTATCCAACCGGGCATCCAGAGCAGGTTCTCCATCAGGTACCAGGGTAAGAAAATCCACTTTGTCTGATTGTTCCAGCCGGTCTTTCACCTGGCTGATTAATTCATCAGGATCATAAAAATTTTCCCTTTCCGTTTGCATGCGAATGGCATTACCAAGCTGGCAATACCGGCAGGCATACGTACATACTTTTGGCGGGATGTGGTTAATGCCAATGCTTTGCCCCAATCTGCGGGAAGGCACGGGGCCAAATATTACCTGTGACATGATATCTGTATTTACACATTCACTTTTTTCAATGCTTCTTTGATGGTAATCATGCCCATTTGAGGCAACAGTTTTACGCCGGCTTGTGTCAACACATCCGTAGCTTTGGGGCCAAACGGGCCACTGGTAACGACCACATCAGCACCGGCCTGTATAACAGTTTGTGCTGCCTGCACACCTACACCATGCCCGGCATTCTTGTCTTTATTTTCAATAAAAGTCAGGCTTTCATTGTTATCATCGTAAATGACAAAGCCCGGGGCCCTGCCAAAACGTTCATCCAATTTCGTGTTCCAGTCTGCTTTATCAGCAGGAAATACAATTTTCATAATTCAGTTATATTTTAAGTTTCAATAATCATTTTCCATGCTTTACGGAAAAGTTCAGTCAAATCATCACGCCCGTATTCCGGTATGGTAATCCCTTCACTGATGGCTTCAGAAAATACAGGATCATACGGCAATTCAATGGTATATCCCATGTTATTATCAGCAGCGAATTGTTTTATGTCAGCAGCCAAACCGGGATTCAAATTGGCCTTATTCAAAAGTATAACGGAAGGAATCTGCATTTTGTTCAAAAGATCATTCATGCGCTTCATATCATGCCAACCGGATTGAGTAGGTTCTGCCACGATCACGGCCAGGGAAGCACCTGTCAGGGATGCTATCACCGGACACCCAATGCCGGGAGGTCCGTCGATCAAGATGATATCTTTGTTATGTTTTTCAGCCATGTCACGGCTTCTGTTTTTGACTTCGGTAACCAATTTCCCGGAATTGTCGGCTGCAATATCCAACCTGGCATGCACCATGGGCGTTTTATGTCGTGTAACGGCCTCGAAAAGAACCCCGGCCCGCTGTGTTTCCATGTGCAAAGCGTTTTGAGGGCATACGTGGGTACATAACCCACAGCCTTCGCAATCAAACCCATTGATCATCAGTTTTGAATCCCGAATGGAAATGGCATCAAAATGACAATGGTCAATACAAATCCGGCACCTGGTACACTTATCCTGTTCCACAACGGCCAGTTTTCCACTGTAAAAACTTTCTTCTTTGGTATTTTCGGGGGCCATCAGCAAATGCATATCTGCCGCATCCACATCCGCATCTGCCAGCACAATATCCTTGGCTGCAAGCTGTGCCAATGCAGCTGTTACCGATGTTTTTCCACATCCGCCTTTGCCTGATATGACAACAATTTCTTTCATAGTTGCATGTGCTTTTTTAGGTTATTACCCAGTTGCTGCCAGGCTTCGCCAATCTCATTATTCAACTTATACACAAGTTCTCCCCGTGAATATGCTTCCGCCACTTGACGACTTTCCGGTATTTTGCCTGCGATGTCAAGGCCTTCCTCTTTACAATAATCCTCTATAAGCTGATCTCTTCCGCTGCCTGCCTTATTAAGAACCACTGCCATGGGACGTTTGATTTTTTTTACCGTTTCTACCGCAATGCGGAGATCATGCAAACCAAACGGGGTTGGCTCGGTGACCATCAATACAAAATCGGCATTTTTGGTTACTTCCATCATTGGACAAGAAGTCCCGGGCGGGGCATCCATAATGATAAAACTGTCATCAACAGCTGCATTTTCCAGGTTTTCAAATGCTTTTGATATCAACGGCACTGCACTGGGCTGTCCTATATCAAGAGTGTTTTCTATCAATGTAAGGTTTGCATGTGCCGGCTTAAAATACGCTGATGATCCCATTTTATGCTTTTTCATTGGCAAAGCATCATCCGGACACAGCGTGGAACATGCATGGCATGAATGGCACAAGTCCGGGAAAACCAATACCCTCGTTCCAAGAAATGCAATGGCATTGAATTCGCATACATCAGCACATTTTTTGCACAAGCTGCATTTTTTCTCGTCCCACTCTGGTACCAACCTGTGTTCATCTTGCCGGAGCATACAGGTTGGATCATTAAAAAACAGGGAAGCATTGGGCTCTTCAACATCCATGTCAGACAACAGTATCTGGTTGATATTTGCAGGAAGATTGTCTGCCATCAATGCTGCAAGATTTACAGATATGCTGGTTTTTCCGGTACCGCCTTTTCCACTGGCTATCGCTAATTTATACCTCATGATAATTAGAGTCTGTCAATAAAGTCAAGTGTCTGAGCTATAATGTTCGAGTTCAAGGCTTGCGAAGTATTGGCAGCCAAGAGTTTACTGACGTAAATGACTGGTTGCCAATGCGAGCGTAACGCAGAAATCGGACATTATAGACGGACACTAATTAATGGTCACAGGCATTCTCACTGGTTTGCAACTTTCCGCTAAGGTATTCTTCAATGAGCTTTTCCGGGGATTTCGGGGGAACGCCTACATGCACAGTAATATTAAATTCATTAAATATGGCAACAGCGCGTTGTCCCATACCGCCTGCCAGAATATCCGTAGCTCCTCGTTCTGCCAGCCATTTTGGAAGCAGGCCCGGTTGATGTGGCGGCGCTTCCAGGGTATGCTGTGACACAAGGTTTCCATTTTCTACTTCATAAAGCTCAAAATAGGCACAATGGCCAAAATGCTGACTTAATACGCCGTCAATTACCGGTATTGCTATTTTTTTCATCATCAAATACGTTTAGTTTAAATAATGTTCAAAGATAATCAATAAGAACATATGTTCAAAACAAATATTCATAAAATCTAAAAATCAAACAAAGATACTTCGACACCTGAAACCAATACCGTGTGCACGTAAAAGTTATCTTCTTTTTGAATAATTACATTTCAACAGGTATTGAAAATGATAAATTCTTACTATTTTTCACTGCAAAAAAATAAGATATGCCGGCACTAAAAATCATAAGCACGATCATAATCCTGGTAGTTACCACATGGATGATTTACAAGCTACCTGTATTCAGAAGCACAGGGTTAAACGCAGCATGGAGGCTTGGCTTATGGGCGGCTAAAGTGTTGGCATCCATAGCCATTCTGGCACTTTATACCTGGTATTATCCACAGAAGACAGCAGACATATATAAATATTTTGACGATGGAGAAGCCATCGTTGAAAATGCAGAAACACCGGGTACATACCTGCGCATTGTCACCGGCATCGGAATGGATACTCCTGAAGTTGAGCGGTGCCTTGAGCACACAAATCGATGGTCACGAAAGTATTTTAAGGGGGTTTGGAATGACAACCGCATTTTGATAAGGTTTAATGCATTGCTGTACCCTATAACAGGGGGGAGTGTTGTTGCTCACAGTTTTGTGATGGCTTTTTTGTCTTTCCTTGGACTTACTTTATTGTACCTTGGCATCACGTATTTTACTAAGGGCAGGTTTTGGCTCGCCCTGGTTGTGTATATGGTCCCCAGTGTGTTTTTCTGGAGTTCCGGCTTACTCAAAGAAGGCATTCTCATGTTGAATACAGGCTTATTATTTTATGCTATATCCTTATTGCTGCATAAGGGGATAAAACTAAATATATTGCTTCTTCTGGTGTTGTCGGTTTGTTTGTTTATAATGACAAAAATTTATGTACTCATCTGCATGATTCCCGGAATTGTTTTTCTGTTGGTAACAAAACGCGATAAGCCTGTTTTTAGAAGATTCATCATTACCCATATAATTGTAATATTACTGGTTTGGCTGTCCGGATTCCTCTCTCCTGAATTAAATATGTTCCACCTTCTTGACAAAAAACAACATCATTTTGTCAGTATGGTAGAAGAAACTAAAGATGTGGGGTCAGCCATCAACCTGCCGGATTTGGATCCAAGTATTATATCTGTGCTCCGTCATGCTCCAGCCGGTTTTTTTAACAGCATGTTCAGGCCTCATTTTCTGGAGTGGCATTCTCCACTGATGCTTGTTGCTGGCATCGAAAAGCTGATAATATTGTTTATGCTTATATATGCATGCATCCGTCCCCGGAACGTATCTGAAAACGAGAAAAGATTCTTACTGTTCACCCTGTCTTTTATGCTTATTCTTTTTACCACCACCGGCTTAAGCACTCCTGTGCTTGGTGCTTTGGTCCGGTACAACATTCCTGTATTGCCTTTCTTTGTGACAGCCATTTTAATCTTGGGAAACTGGAAAAATTTTGGAATAAAAAGAATCTGATTTTGTTTTGCAGATATGCCAAAAATGTACTAATATTGCATTCCCAATTTCGGGCCCATAGCTCAGTTGGTCAGAGCACCTGACTCATAATCAGGGAGTCCCAGGTTCAAGCCCTGGTGGGCCCACAAATATACCCGGTGATAGAGCCGGGTTTTTTTGTGGGAATATTTCACCCATATACATAATCAGGGAGTCCCAGGTGAACCTGTCCGGCCGGCTGTATGGAAGCCCTGATGGGCAAACAAACAGAGTGAGAGTGCTACGGAGAGCAAGAATTTTTACGCTGTTGTTTTAGTTGACACTATAACCGGTAACTAACACCGGCTGAAAATGTTTGTCCGTAGCCAGTAAAAATACCACCAATGTTTAACTGGGCAAATCCTGTAAAACGTTTATATGTAACATGTAAACAGTTAGTACCAGTAAATATTTCATACTCAAACATTGTATTAATATCAGGGTTATAATTCCAACCCATTGCAAAAAATAATCCGAAACTTAAATTTGGTAATTTAACAATAATTTCAGTTGTAAGACTTAGATTTACAATGGCATTATACGGATGAATATTAACGAATCCCGGATGTTCTGCTGCATTATTCCTAAACCTGGCATAACTGCCGTTTTCATAAAGGATCGTGGTTTTA
>CAZGPW010000023.1:0-2035 GCA_964527535.1 uncultured Bacteroidales bacterium | reverse complement strand
AACATCTGTTTGACATCATGAAAGAAAATGGTTACGACAAAGACAAACTGATCATGACGGAACACAGTAATTGCAATTATACCCATAAATAATACGGATAATTTTCAGGGCAGCGGGAACGTGGCTAATTTTTAAATACATGGACTCTGCCTGCGGCCTGTATCTTCCCTGTGGCACGGCGGCTGTTGCTATCCGCCCAGACAGGATTTTACGCTGATCAATCTGCTGTGCGGGCAATCAGCACTCCGTGCCACAGGAAAGGATGCCGGCCTCCGTCAGGCTGCAAATTGAGGGATATACTGTTTTTCAAGGTAAATAATGACTTTTATCCCAACACCAGTAATCCTGCAAAATACCTGAAGATAAGAGGTTTTTTGAAGATAAGCGGGTGGAGAAGAATACGTAATGCCCTTAATTTTTACAACTTGGAGGCATTGAAGATTGTCATAGTTTAAAACCAACCAACAATGAAATGCCATAATGCCTGAGTTTTTCCCCTGAAAAATAAGCTTCATTTGAAACAGGCAAAATACTGCCGGATATTATAAATGATACATATGGTATCATTGATGAACCGGATTTCAAATCTGCTGTAACACCTAGCTGACAGCTCAAATCCCATTTAGAGGCTTGTGTGTACATGTTTTGCTTGTAATCGGTGCTACCGCTTTCATCGGTTAGTTTATAATCCATTTGTGAACGTATAAGCCGGGCAGTGGTAAAACCAATGTACGGGTTGATTTTTCTTTCCCCATCAAGCTGAAAGCCAAGTTTAAGTGGCAGGGCTGCGTAATTGTAACGAAAAGCATACAGTGCTTCTCCGCTTTCATTGTCAGTTTCCTCACCAAGCGGTACATAATCAAAGCGGTAGCGGAAACCTTTTTCTGTATAAGCCAGGCCCAAACTAAAATTCAGGTGCTTTTCGCTATGCAGATGGTGATAAATGCCTGCATGCAAACCAGGTTTGGGCATGGTGGTCCCGAAAAAATCACCGCTTTTCAAAACGTTGCTCATGTTCAGGCCGGCGGATAAGGAGAAATAATTTTCCTGGGCTGAAAGCATCGTATTTGAAGCCAGGATCATGACTATTATTGTTATCTTTTTCATAATTCTATTTCTTTATTCAACCAATCTGAACGATTCTCCGTCTTTCATATCGTAGCGCACAATGCCATGTTTTTTAGAGTACCAGAGATTTTCGAAAGGAGAGTCATATTTTTCAGGCATTTCAAATTTAATAACATCAAAATAAATATGGCCAAATTGCTCATAAGCTATTGCTTTATCTGAGATTTTATCAAATTTACCAATCCCAACACTATTAATGCCAGTACCAAGTGTAATAAAAAATATTAAGCTATCTGAATTGCCATTATACGATAAATAGTATTTTATATCCATAAATTCAATATAATCTCTATCATGACGCCAATAATCACTTCTGATAAATAAAATCATAGTATCTATTTTTTCTTCTGAATCAGTAAATAAAAGTGTATCGTCATTTTCAAGCAGTGGCCTGTTTGAATCATCCATGTCTTCATATTCAGGGTAGCTAAAAATACAGGCACTCAATAACGGAATAAATACTAAAATTGCCAATATTCTCATAATAAGATTATTTTACAATAAATTTTTTATTAAAAATAAATGAATCTGAAACTATTGATATCAAATACAAACCTTGTTTTAACTTACCAATATTTATTTTTATAAAATTTTGCTTCATTTGTTCAGACATTACTTGCTTCCCTGCCATGTCTGATATTTTTATTTCATATAAATCACCTTGATAATTATTAATTTTTATAAAGATGGATTCGTCAGCAGGGTTTGGGTATAGATTTACGTTTATGTCAGAGTCAGCAAGTGATTGATAAGCACTGTCGTTTGCGCTAACTTTATCTTTATTTCCCATGGGATTTATAGGCATATACTCTTGGTTATTTTACACCAAATGTAAGAAATCTTTCTTTTGCCTCAAAAATTATTTATGTACAATGCCCAGGTATCCAGGTGGAAAATGACTTTTGTC
>CAZGPW010000022.1:0-16713 GCA_964527535.1 uncultured Bacteroidales bacterium | reverse complement strand
CATTCGGACGCTTTCATCTCTCTAATTGTTACGTTTCGCTACGCTTCACTTCACAATTAGAGAGATGAAAAACATCAACAACGTGGTGAAACTTCACACATAGCTATTTAGAAAAATTTTAACGCAGTCAGATTGTTTATTATATTTCGATAATTTTGGCTGCACTCGGCATAGCTCAAGCAAGCTTGGCTCTGCCCTCGTTTGCACAAAATTTTAGGAGCGGTAGCGAACTAAAATTACACAAATGAACACATATCGGTATAATATTCTCGCAGGATTCAAGGTTCCAGAGGGTGTCAAGGGTGCCTCATGCACATTCCAACAATGCTATCACATCAAGACTTCCTTGGTTTTCACAGATAATGAATTTTTTTATCCGGATTAATGCAATGAAATTTAAAACCAACCATTGTTAATAAATCACCGCATTTTCCTGTTGCTCTCTACCAGAAACCGCGCTGTTTTTCGTGAACGTTGTTCCAAAAGCACCGTTTTCCCATTCAACATTTTCTCAATGGCTTCACTGGTATAATGCCGTATGGTGATCAACTGTAAATGATCATTATACAGCACCTTGAACTCCTGGCTTAAACCTTCAATCAATTTGGGCAGTTTGCGTTTATGGCAATCCACACAAATCGAATAATTGATGGCTGAATTCTGGCTCATGCTAACGTGGGCATTGTACGCATCAAACATATCAAAAATGCGGCTGATGTGTTTTTCCATGATAAAAGAAAAATCCCGTGGGGATACGGACAATAAAACCTGCTCATTTTTAATGATGTAAACAGGTGAAAGTTTAAGTTCTTTTTCAACATGCTTAATCACTGTGCCTTTTTCCCCGGGTTCAAGAAATGATTTTACATAGAGCGGGATATGTTTGTTTTCGAGTGGCTTTATGGTACGCGGGTGAATAACTTTTGCGCCGTAATATGCCAGTTCTATGGCTTCCTGGTAGGATATTAGCGGCAGCTTTTCACTGAAATTAAATTGTTTGGGATCAGCATTCATCACCCCGGGCACATCCTTCCAGATGGTAACGTCTTTTGCTCCTGACAAAACGGCAAGTATTGACGCTGTATAATCAGACCCTTCACGCCCCAGCGTTGTGTAGATGCCTTCGGGTGTGCTGCCGATAAATCCCTGGGTCAGCATGATCCGGTTGCTGTGAACCTGCTGCCTGTCAAAGGCTTTTTTACTGGTCTCCCAGTTCACATTTGCGGCTCTGTAAGTATTATCGGTACGTATGATGTCTCTGGCATCAACCCACTGAACATCAATCTCTTCGTGTTGTAACCACGTGTTAATTATCAGGGATGAAAACAACTCGCCGCAATGGACGATTTGATCGTATTCATAATCATAATTCAACGAAGGTGCCGTTTGTAATTTTTCTTTAAGCCGGTCAAACACCTCCGAAAAGGGGGCCCTTTCTTTTGCGTATTTGTCTAACCCCAGATCAATATAAACCTGCTCGTGAAATTGCTTTATTTTATCGAACAATGCTTCTGCCTGAGCAGATTCACGTGTATAATAAGCTTCTGCAAGGTTTTCCAGGGCATTGGTGGTTTTTCCCATGGCAGATATAACAACAATAACCGGACGTTTTTGGTTTTGAAGAATGTTGCTTAAATTTTTTATTGATTCGGCATCTTTGATGGATGCCCCTCCAAATTTGTGTACATGCATAGGATCAATCCTCTTTCATTTTATCTGTGATTCCACGTACCAGTTTGTATTGATTGAAAAATTCTTTGGCCAATACCCTTAACACGGTATATGATGGTATTGCCAGCATCATACCAAGTACCCCGGCAAGTTTGCCGGCGATCAAAATAACAAGAAACACTTCAAGGGGGTGAGCCCTGACCGAATTGCCAAAAATAGTCGGTTGAAAGAACATTACATCCACCAATTGTGTTATTGCAAAAGTAAGCAGAACAAAAATCAGCATGGGAAGCATTTCATCGTAAAAATCCATTCCCAGGTTACCGCTAATGACTAGCACAACACCTATAGCAGCGCCAATCCATGGGCCTAAATAAGGAATGAGGTTTAAAAACCCGGCTATAATGCCAATCAATAATGCAAGCGAAAATTCCAATCCCGTTATTGTCAATCCGGTGGTTACCAAAATAGTGATGCCCATAACCTGGCCAAGTAATCCAATAAAATACCTGGAAACCAGTTTTTTTATCTTACGCAATGCATTTTGGGTTTTATCTTCATATTTTACAGGTACCATCAAGAGCACCCCTTTTTCGAACAACCTGTCTTCTTTCATGAAAAAGAAAGTGATAAACAAAACAGCAAAAATGCCGAGCAACACACCGCCCAGTGTACTTCCAATTTTATTGAATAACCCGGATATCTCATCAAACTTTACCAGGTTAACGATTTTTTCGCTCAGGAATTCTTTTGACGAAAATTCTGATGTTCCCTGAAATGGTATGGAATGTACCCAATTGTCAATTTGGGCATAAGGGTCTTCTAAATTTTGTGACAAGGTTTTTACTTCAATGCTGCTTATCTCATCAATCTGCTCTCCTACCAAGGGAATAATGATTCTGAAAAACATCACAATAACAAAAACCATAAACGCTAACGTAAGCAAAGATGCAAGCCAGCGTGGAAAGCGGAAGGATTTTATGTGTAATTTCAGCAAGCGGTTGACCAATGGACGTCCGATCATGGACAACACGGCGGCTATTAAAATGTAAGCTACAATATTAGTAAAAAACCACACAAAAAGTACCAATACAATGATACTCAGTGCTCCTACGATATATCGCGTAACTTTATTCATCAGGCATTTTCTTTGTTCGAAAGTAATAAAAATTCATGACATAGCGCCAAAATGCATAAGTTTTGAAGTATTTTTTATGGTGACTAAAGATGCTAAATCGTGCATTAGCAAAAAATTATTACCTTAAATCCCACAAAGAACACAAAGAAAATTAATGATAGAATTATTATAATACTTGGTGTGCTTTGTGAATTTGTGGGATTAGGAGATTCGAAATTCATTCTTTCCAGAATCATATTTTTTGCTACATTTACATAAACATTTATTTAATTTTTATGAATCCAATAAAACATATCCTTTCATTGATTGGGCTTATTGTGTTTTCAGTCACAGCATACACACAACCATGGATGAAATACGTTGACACCAAATCAGGAGAACCCGGCTTTTATGAAATTCAGGAAGCATTTGATCAATACTGGGCCAAGCGGGAATACGAAAAAGGCAAAGGTTTTAAACAATTCAAGCGGTGGGAATATTTCATGGAACCCCGCGTTGACAAAGAGGGACATATTAATTCCCGTGCTGTGATTGACGCATGGAAGAAAATGCAAAACACATCTTCAGCACCAAAAGACGAGGCAGCCAACTGGTCTCACCTGGGTCCGGTGGAAACGCCAACTCATATAAACAGCCCTTCAGTCAAAAGGGGCAGCGGACGATTAAATTGCGTTACTTTTCATCCTTCTGATTCCAATATCATATATGTGGGATCTCCCTCAGGCGGGCTTTGGAAAACCACAGACGGCGGCAATAGCTGGGCTACCACAACCGATGATCTGCCATCATCCATTGGAATAAGTGACATTGCCATACATCCCGGTGATCCACAGGTCATTTTCATTGCCACCGGCGATGGAGATGCCAGGGACACCTACAGTGCAGGGATACTTAAGTCCACCGACGGCGGCGCCACATGGACTGAAACACCGTTGCCACTGGACATAACTAACATGAACATAATCCGGCGTATAAAGATCAATCCTGACAATCCTGACATTATGCTGGCTGCCGGAAATTTTGGCATCATGCGCACTGATGATGGTGGCATAAACTGGGATGTGAAAGCTTCAGGTCATTTTAAAGACCTCGAATTCAACCCGGAAAATTCAAACATCATGTATGCCGGTACGTATGAATATTTTGGGGAAGCTGAAATTTATCGTTCTGTAAACGCCGGCATGACCTGGGAGCAATGTTTATACCTTCAGGATGCCAACCGCATTGAACTTGCTGTAACACCAGAAAACCCTACCCTGGTGTATGCCGTAGCATCATCTGCAGAAAACAGCGGGTACTATGGTTTTTATAAATCCACCAACAGCGGTCAGGATTTTACACAGGTACATGATAACACAAACCTCAATTTGTTGGGCTGGTCAACAGATGGAAATGATACAGGCGGCCAGGGGTGGTACGACCTTGCCTGTGCTGCCGATCCCAATGATGCCAACACCGTATATGTTGGTGGTGTCAACACCTGGAAGTCTGTGGATGGAGGTTTGTCATGGAACATTGTCAGCCACTGGTATGGTGGTGACGGGGTTCCTTATGTCCATGCCGATCATCACAGCCTGGATTTTTCGCCACTAACAGGTGAGCTTTACTCCGGCAACGACGGCGGGCTTCACAAAACTGACAATGGCGGAAGCTCATGGGCAGACTTGAGCGACGGACTGGAAATTCTACAGGTTTACAGGATGGGAGCATCAAAAACCAACTATCAACGCTTGTTGACCGGCACACAGGACAACGGAACCATGCGGCTTGACAATGGAGACTGGAAAGCCATCATTGGCGGCGATGGAATGGAGTGCCTGGTGGATTACACCAACGCAGACATCATGTACGGGACTGTATATTATGGGGCCATCCGCAGGTCCATGGATGGCGGATACAATTTTACAGACATAAAACCTTCCGCTTCCGGCGATGGAGCATGGGTAACGCCATTTGTCATTCATCCCCAGGATCCGGAAACGCTGTATATCGGCTTCAAAGATGTGTATAAAACCACCAACCGCGGCGATTCATGGACGGTCATTTCCGATAACCTTACGGGAGGTATAGACATACAATCCCTTGCCATTGCCAAATCTGATCCGGATGTAATTTACGCTGCCACCTACAACGAGATTTACAGAACCACAAATGGCGGCGGTACATGGACTAACATCACAAACGGACTGATAGCCCAGTCTATTACATACATAAGTGTCAGTGCTGTTAACCCGGAAGAGCTCTGGGTTACGCTGAGCGGATATGTCGGTGGTGAAAAGGTATATTTTTCCGATAACGGCGGTGACTATTGGGAAAATTATTCCGATGGGCTTCCCAACGTCCCTGCCAATTGCATTGTGTATGAAGAAAACTCAAACAATGCCCTCTACGTCGGTACCGATTTGGGCATTTACTACCGGAACAGCAACATGGCTCAATGGACAAATTACAGCCAGGGTCTGCCCAATGTAATTGTCAACGAACTGGAAATTCAGTACAACGTAAACAAAATCAGGGCAGCCACCTACGGACGCGGGGTCTGGGAATCCGATCTGTTTGAACTCGTTGCCCCTCCAGCAGCGGATTTTACGGCTTCGGTGTTGAATGCCTGTCAGGGCGAAGTGTTGTTTGGCAGTACCTCAAGCGGAGCTCCGAATAGCTATACCTGGTACTTTGGTGATGGCAACATGAGCAATGAACCTGCTCCCACACATACATACCAGGCATTGGGAACATACGATGTCAAACTTGTTGTCACCAATGATCTTGGTGCTGATTCAATCACAAAACAAGTAGAAATTTCACAAGAAGACCTTGTGGTGGATTTTTTAAGCAATATCAATCAGGCTTGTCAAGCTTGTGAAGTACGATTTACAAACATCAGCGATGAACTCGAAAGTTATGAATGGGATTTTGGGGATGGAAACACATCTGCAGAATACGAACCAGAACACACATATGACGATGAAGGTTCCTATACGGTTAGCTTAACAGGATCATCGGCTCTTTGCGATGATGTGACGGAAACAAAAACAGATTTCATCAGCTTTGATCCTGACAATGCAGCAGAACTTAACATGCCGGAATCAGGCTATGGCCCCCAGCAGGCATGCTGCGAAGGCTACCTTTATGATAATGGCGGCCCGGATCTAAATTATTCTGATAACACGAATGGCCTTGTAAAAATTGTGCCCGCGGATGCTGACCAAATCGAATTTACGTTTATGGATTTTGATGTCGAGGCCGGTCCCGGCGGCACATGCGATTACGACCGCATCCTGATCTTTAACGACCTTATCCCTTATGATGGGTATAAAATTGGAGAATTTTGCAACAACAATCCCCCTTCCGGAAGCATCATAACAACTGAAGGAAAAGGGCTTGTCCGTCAAATTACCGACGGAGGCGTTACTGAACCGGGTTTTAAATTGTTTTGGCAATGCCTGAAAGTAGATTTTACCCACACAGCAGATACCAGTGATTACAAAACCATCCATTTCTCAGATATTTCAACAAATTACCCGTTAACATGGGCATGGGATTTTGGCGATGGCGGAACCAGCGACGAACAACATCCTGAACATACTTATGACCAGGATGGCATTTATCCTGTGAGCCTTACCATAACCAATGATCAGGGAGAATATACAGAAATAAAAGACATTGAAATCTCGGAAATGAACATTGATAACCATCAAATGCTGTCTGAAATAAACGTATTTCCAAACCCCGCGAAAAAAGAAGATGGGATTTATATTCAATCACAGGCTGCAGCAGGGTTGCATTATGAATTGTTTTCAACCAGGGGAAAACTTGTTCGTTCAGGCAATATCAACGTATCTGAAAAAGCGCCCAAACACATTGATACCAGAAATATTGCACCGGGTATGTATAGCCTGAAGATCAGCAACAACAACAAACACATTATTAAACAAGTAAACATTTTATAAATCCGAATTTTTTAATGACCGTATGAACAAAAACACCCTTCTGCTGGCTATCATCTTATGTATGATTTCAACGGCCTTTGTCTATGCACAGCATGCAACAAAGTCACCCGATGCCTATAAATACCAGGCACTAAATACAACATATAATATAAATGAACGATCTTATGACGATTATGATGTCACTTTTTATTTCCTGGACCTTATCATGGATAACGAATCCGTAGATGTAGAAGGCACTGCCCGGATAGATTTGACAGTTACCAATCCTGGGCTTTCATCCATTGATTTGGATCTTGCTGACGAACTTAATGTCAACGGGGTGGAATTAAACGGGAGTCCCACGTCTTTTGATCACGATCAGGATATTCTCAATATTCCCCTGAGCAAAAATCCCAAAAAGAACAATTACACTGTGGAGGTAAGCTACGCAGGGACACCTCCGTATGGGATGTTTAACAAAACACACACCATCCTTAGTGAAACCACAACATTCAGTTTATCTGAACCTTATGATGCCATGGGGTGGTTTCCCGTCAAGCAGGATTTATCAGACAAGGCTGATTCCTCCTGGGTGTTTGTAACGGTGCCGGATAATTTAATGGCAGGATGCAATGGCCTGTTGACAGACACTACCAACATGGGCGATGGCACTACCCGATACGAATGGAAATCAAAATACCCGATTGATTATTACCTGATTTCTGTGGCCATTGGCAATTATCAAGATTATTCGTTTTACTGCTACCCTGAAGGCACCGATTCCGTTCTGGTACAAAATTTCATTTATGATTCTCCATATTACCTGGCCTTTTATGAAACAGACATTTTAAAAACGGGTGACATGATTGAAGTGCAATCTGACTATTTCGGCTTGTATCCCCACCACGAGGAAAAATACGGCCACTGTGCTGTAGAACTCAATGGCGGGATGGAGCATCAAACCATGACAACGGTGGGTAAATTTGATTTCGCCCTGGTAGCTCATGAGCTGGGGCATTCCTGGTTTGGGAATTACATTACTTGTGCCACCTGGCAGGACATCTGGATCAATGAAGGCTTTGCCGTATATAGTGAATACCTCACCTCCCAGGCGATGCGCACTGAGGCTGAAACACAAAACTGGCTTGAACTGAATGCAGAATACGCGAAAGAATATACAGACGGTTCCGTATATATCCCTTTCAGTGAAGTTGGCGATCCCCAACGCATTTTCGATTATTACCTGACCTATAAAAAAGGTGGGATGCTGGTACACATGCTCCGTTACCTTCTTGGCGACTCCTTGTTCTTTGATGTTTTACAGGCTCATTTGGATGAACATGGAAACTCTGTTGCTACAGGCGACGATTTCAAATCCGTAGTCGAAGATGTAAGCGGAATGAATTTTGATGACTTTTTTAACCAATGGTATTACGGTGAAGGGTATCCAATTTACGATGTAGAATGGCATCAAGCAAACGATACCGTTTATATAAATACCAGTCAGGCGGGATCATGTGCACAGGCCCCATTATTTACCATTCCACCGGAATATATGTTGTACTATGAAAACGGAGACAGCCTGCTGGTACAATTAACACAGGATGCATACAGTGTTTCGCATAAGATTCCGGAACCAAATACCGTTGACAGCATTGTTTTTGATCCACATTTGTGGTTGATCCAGGAAAACATGGTACAGGAAGTGTCTTCAATTCCGGAGCATCATTTATCATGTGAGGTTTTTCCCAATCCGGCACGTTCCGGCGTTCAGATTAAAATGCAACATACAGGTACCTACATCTGTGAACTTACAGATATCCATGGCAAAACACTTAAACATGAGCCATTTTCATCAGCATTTTACAGGCTGGATTTATCAGATATAAACAGTGGCGTATATTTTCTCAGAATTTTAAATGAAAAAAATGCATTCAAAATCGAAAAACTTGTGATTAATTGATGACCATTGTCATGTTTTTCTGTTTTTTCTTTATCAAACCAACAATGCAATCTTTTATATGTCCTGTATTATAGCATGTTATCGCCATTATTTAAAATGATTAAAAATTACTGCAATAAACGTAAAATATTTTTCCAATTAAAAATCTAAGATTAAGTTTGTAATAAGTTATTAACCTATAAATACTATACGATATGGCTTATGTAATTACAGATGATTGTACAGAATGTGGTACTTGTATCGACGAATGTCCGGTAGAAGCAATATCTGAAGGATCTCCTTATGTCATTGATCCTGATGTTTGCACGGATTGCGGTGCATGTGCAGATGTTTGTCCGGTAGAAGCAATACATCCGGAAGACTAGTACAAATCATTCATTAAAAAATTATCAAAGGTGCTCGTTACATAATAATGAGCACCTTTTTTTTTATGTTTGTTATATTTCTCAAGTTTTGCTAATTTAAGCCGCAAAATACATTGTTATATGCTGGTTAAAACATATGGTGGTGCATATCATGGCATTGATGCACATACCGTTACCATCGAAACCGATGCCACCAAAGGCTATGAATTTCATCTTGTAGGCTTACCCGATAATGCCGTTAAAGAGTCGCAGCAACGCATAGTAGCTGCTCTTGGCAACAATGGTTATAAGTGGCCGGGGCGAAAAATTGTGATCAACATGGCCCCTGCAGACATACGAAAAGAAGGTGCAGCCTACGATTTACCCCTTGCAATCGGCGTGTTGGGGGCATCAGAACAAATGACAGCAGATCGCGTTCACCGCTTTATGATCATGGGGGAATTATCCCTTGACGGCAGCATTTTACCCATCAAAGGGGTATTACCCATAGCACTACAGGCGAAAGAAAACGGACTTGACGGATTTATCCTCCCTGAACAAAATGCAAAAGAAGCTGCTGTTGTAGAAGATTTAGATGTTTATGGGGTTAATCACATTACCCAGGTCATTGATTTTTTTAACGGCGACCTTGCGCTCAAGGAAACAAAAGTTGATCTGAAAAAGACCTTTGAGCGTAACGTTACTGATTACGATGCTGATTTTTCTGATGTACGGGGGCAGGAAAACGTAAAAAGGGTAATGGAAATTGCAGCCAGCGGGGGGCACAATTTGATCATGATAGGCCCTCCGGGTGCCGGAAAAACCATGCTTTCAAAACGCCTGCCAACCATTTTGCCTCCACTGACACTGGACGAGGCTTTGGAAACCACAAAAATCCATTCAGTAGCCGGAAAAATAGATAACAATGTTTCTTTGATCACACAAAGGCCTTTTCGTTCACCACATCATACCATTTCTGATGTTGCCCTCGTGGGTGGAGGTAATCATCCCCAACCCGGCGAAATTTCACTTGCCCATAACGGGGTGTTGTTTTTGGATGAATTACCGGAATTTAAACGTACCGTGCTTGAAGTGTTAAGGCAGCCCCTTGAAGACAGGGTGGTGACCATCAGCAGGGCTAAATTTACCGTGGAATACCCGGCAAGCCTTATGCTGGTTTCCAGCATGAATCCATGTCCCTGCGGATATTACAATCATCCCACACGGGAATGTACTTGTTCACCCGGCATGATCCAAAAATACCTGGCAAAAATTTCCGGCCCCCTGATGGACAGAATTGACATTCATATGGAAGTGATTCCCGTGGAATTCAATAAACTGGCTTCTGCACCTCCCGGTGAAAACAGTGCGTCGGTGAGAAAAAGAGTGATAAATGCCAACAATATTCAGGCAGAACGGTTTCATGCTTTTAAACATATTTTCAGCAACGCCCAGATGTCAACAAAAATGATGCAAAAATTCTGCGCTGTGGATGACACAGCTGCCACATTACTGAAAACGGCCATGGAAAAACTGGATCTTTCTGCACGCGCTTACGACAGGATTCTTAAAGTATCACGCACCATTGCCGACATGGATGCATCCGATGCCATACGCAGTGAACACATTTCCGAAGCCATACAATACCGCAGCCTGGACAGAAGTACATGGGGAAGTTGATAAAAACCCTAAAACAATTTGATATCCGGGCTTGTCTCTTATTTGGACAGACGTCACATAAAATGTACAATATATCTGAAAGATTTTTGTTAATTTTATGGTATAATTAACCATCATATTACTTGCTATGGATAACCTTGATAACTACTCCTTTAAAAATAAAAAAGCCCTTGTCCGAGTTGATTTTAACGTGCCGTTCAATGAAAACGGAACCATTGCTGATGACACACGCATCGTAACGGCCATCCCCACCATTCAGAAAATTTTATCCGAAGGCGCTTCTGTTATCATCATGACACACATCGGCAGGCCAAAGGGAAAATTTGATGATGCACTGAGTACTCAACGCATTGCAAATTACCTGGCAAACATGCTGGACCGTGAAGTAAAACAAGCTCCCGATTGCATTGGTACAGAAACAAAAAAAATGGCTAAAGAACTGAAACCCGGGGAAGTGCTTTTGCTGGAAAACCTCCGCTTTCATGCCGAAGAAGAAGCCGGCGACGAAACATTCGCAAAACAACTGGCAGACCTGGGGGATATGTATGTAAACAATGCCTTTGGCACAGCCCACCGTGCCCATGCCTCAACTTATACCATTGCCAAATTTTTTCCGTACGATAAAATGTTTGGTGATTTGGTGGAATCAGAAATTAAAAACATTGACACCCTGTTGAAAAAAGCAGAATCACCATTTACCGCTATCATTGGTGGTGCCAAAATTTCCACAAAAATCAATATCATTGAAGCCTTGCTGGAAAAAGTGGACAACCTGATTGTGGGCGGAGGCATTGTGTTTACTTTTTTAAAAGCTAAAGGCATTGAAATCGGGAACTCCCTGGTGGATGATGATTATATTGATGTGGCCAAAAGCATACTAAATAAGGCAGAAAGCAAAGGGGTAAAGATTTATCTGCCGGAAGATGTGTTGATAGCCGATGATTTTAGTAATGAAGCCATGATAGAACACGTTCCGGTAACCAAAATCAAAAAAAATTGGATTGGCATGGACATCGGTGTAAAATCCGCTGAAATATTTGAACAGGTGATTATGAATTCATCAAGTATCCTTTGGAACGGCCCTTTGGGCGTATTTGAAATGAATCATTTTTCATACGGCACGCTAAAAACAGGATTGGCTGTTTCACGAGCAACTGACAAAGGTGCATACTCGCTTGTGGGAGGGGGTGATAGCATTGCTGCCTTGAAAAAATACGCACTTGATCACAAAATATCTTATGTGTCAACAGCCGGAGGTGCATTGCTGGAGTACATTGAAGGGAAAAAATTACCCAGCATCAAAGCCATTAAGGATTCATACACCATAGATGATTACGATTTCAACAACAAGAAGGTTTTGGTGCGTGTGGATTTCAATGTGCCCATGGATGACAATAATAACATTACAGATGATACCCGCATCCGGACAGCCATCCCTACCCTGAGAAAAATCCTGGCCGAAGGTGCTACCATCATCTTACTCACCCATATTGGCCGTCCCAAAGGGGAAAGAAACATGAAGTATTCCGTAAAACATATCATGCCGTATGTTTCCGATTTGCTGGGAACAGAAGTAAAGTTTGCAGATAAATGCAGAGGGAATAACACGGAAGAAGCAGTTAAAAATCTAAAAAAAGGTGAAGTATTAATGCTTGAAAACCTAAGGTTCACAAACGAAGAAGTCAAGGGATCGGAAAAATTTGCCAAAGAACTGGCAAAACTCGGTGACGCATATGTCAACAATGCGTTTGGGACTGCTCACAGAGCGCACGCATCAACTTATACGATAACAAAATACTTCCCTAACGATAAAATGCTCGGTTACCTTGTGGAAAACGAGATGAAAAATATTAACCGGATATTATACAAAGGGGAAAAGCCGTTTACAGCCATCATCGGGGGGGCAAAAATCTCTACGAAAATTGACATTGTCAGGGCATTGATTGATAAAGTAAACAACATCATCATTGGAGGCGGCCTGGCTTTTAGCTTTATTAAAGCCATGGGTGGCCAGGTTGGAGATTCGCTTGTTGAGGATGAAGTGCTTCAAAAGGCCATTAAAATTTTGGAACTGGCTGCTCACAGTAACGTAAAATTATATTTACCAACCGACTGCTTAATATCCGATAAATTCAAAAACGATACAACCATCAGGCACGTCCAGGCCAACCAAATCCCGGATGGATGGCAGGGCCTTGATATTGGTGTAAAAACAGCAGCCACATACACAAAAGTCATCGAAAATTCAAGGTCTGTTTTTTGGAACGGCCCCATGGGAGTATTTGAGATGCCGCATTTCAGCAATGGCACCATAAAAATTGCATTGGCAACGGCCAGGGCTACTGACAAAGGGGCATTTTCACTTGTCGGAGGTGGCGATTCCATCGCGGCATTGAAAAAATACGGTTTGTCCCATAAAATTTCGTATATTTCTACGGCCGGAGGTGCTCTGCTTGAATATATCGAAGGAAATGAATTACCCAGCATCAAAGCCGTGCGAACAAATATTTAAGTTGAATTGTTAGATAATCTAAAACAACTACAATATGGAAAAAATTGATCTTCCAAAAATCCAGGAAGCCAATCTTGAGGATAAGGTGGTATTGGTAAGGGTAGATCACAATGTGGTGAAAAAAGGAACCATACACGACCCCTACCGCATCGACATGACAATTGGCACATTGTATCACATCAATGCCAAAGGAGGAAAAATCATTTTAATGACCCATGTGGGAAGGCCGCGGGATAAAAAAACAGGAGACATAAACATCAGTGAAGATACCTCTGTGCAACCCATTGTTGATTACATCAATAATAAACTGCACATCAACATTAAGATACCCGATTTTGTAGAACACGGAAAACAAGGATACCTCGGAATTGAGACTTCGGTTAACCATCTGATAAGGGACCTCCGAAACGGGGAAATCGACGGTATTTATTTGCCAAACACACGCTGGTTTGCGGGCGAAGAAGCCGATGGTGAAAAAGCCGACCGCTTTGCTTTACAACTGGCAGGGCTGGCTGATGTTTTTGTCAACGATGCTTTTGGTTCATGGCAACCGCATGTTTCAACCATTGGTGTAAACAAATACCTGCCCAGCTATGCCGGCTATCTTATGCAAAAAGAAATTGCCAACCTCCAAAGAATATACGATGCTAAAAAGCCATTTGTAGCCGTAGTGGCAGGAAGTAAAATGGATACTAAAATTGATTCGCTGTACACATTGCTTGATAGTGCCGACAAGCTTGTTCTTGGTGGAGTTATTTACAATGCTTATTTATGTGCAAAATACGGCATAAGCATAAAAGGGGTGAATGAAGAAAACCTTAAACTGGCCAGGGAATTTGTTGAATACGCCAAAAATTATAAAGGCAAAATATTGGAGTTGTCGTATGTGGTGGAATCCGATACGCTCGATGGTAAAGAAGAGGGTAAATACCGCGTGCATCACATCAATGATTTTAAAAAAGGGCAAAAGCTGAATTATGTGCTGGATGTTGCCCATGAATCTTTTGAAGAAAAGGAAGTATGTGATGAATTTTTATCAGCATCCACCATTTTTATCAACGCCGTGATGGGATTTACACCGCATTTCAATGAGGGAACCATTGCGCTTGATCAACTGACAGATTCTAACCCTGATGCTGTTAAACTCTACGGCGGAGGCGATACCATGCAGGAGTTAAAACGTTTATTGCCTGGGCTGTACATTGTAGCCATTGACCACCCCAAGTACTACATCTTTACAGGGGGAGGTGCTGTGCTGAAGGCTATACAGGAAGGAACTTATACAGGACTGGAGCCGGTAAAGGCGTTGCAGCAAAACGGCGGAAACAAGCCTAAAACTCAGCGGTAAACTGATAAGATACTGTACGCGGAGGCAACATGTTGCCCGGACGTTCAATGAATTCAGTGTTGAAAAGGTTACGTATCACAAAAGAACTTTTGATGCTTTTGTTCATTTGCCAGCCAAAATGCAGATCGTAAGTAAATAAAGGCTTGTATTTATGGTAAGCGTAATAATCTGCATACCCGTTAAGAATCAGATTATTGAATGTCATTTGATTTGGATCCTGTGAGACAAAAATATTATCAACGGCCAAAACAGGGCTGTGGTATTTCATAGAAAGGCCGGTTGACATTGCTTTATATTCCAGTATAATATTCCCTTTTACACTGTGTGTGTACCTGTATTTTAGATAATCTGTATCCCTGTTTTTTGTGGCATATACTTCTTCCTGCTCTTCCTCATTTTTATAAATATTGACAGGATAAAGGTAAGTATATCCTGCAAAAAGTGTCACATCCAGATTGTCCAATAATTCCCCTTTAGCAGACACTGAAAATTCAAAACCCGTAATGTTTACATCGCCGATATTTCTGGATTGAAAACCAAGATTCTCCATTGTTCCCTGAACAGAATCAGGCAAAGGCAAGTAGGTCTCAGTATCAAAACTGCCGAATGAAAATTCCATCATGTTATTATAGCGCGAATAAAAGCCAGATACATCAGCAAATCCAGACCAGTCTTTTCCGATTCTGAATCCCTGTCTGCCTCCAATTTCAATATTCCATCCAGTTTCACTGTCAAGGTGTGGATTCGGAAAAATATTAAGCAATCCGGCAAAAGCAGTGGCTGTATATTTCTCAGCTATGCTTGGAAAGCGGTATGCCTGTCCGATGCTGCCCCGTATGTTGGTATATTCGGCAAGTTTGTAATTGGCTCCGGCCCTGAATACAGGTTTAACAGGTATTTCAATGATCTCATCGCCAAGTTCAATGTCTATCATTGATTCTGTCTGGGCAGTGTCCACCCTGTAATATTCACCGCGTAACCCCACAGAAGTTTTTAAAGCGCCAAAATTATTATCAATTTGTACATACCCGGCCAGGTTATTACTAAAGTGATTTCCGTACAGGTTGGATTCAACCTCTGAATACGAATTCACTCCACCGGCTGCCAGTTTGGTGTTGTCTGCAATATCGGTCTGATAACGGTATTCCCCATAAAACACTTCACTCATGATGTTTTTTGAAGTGTCAACAGGCATGTTGTTTTTTACTTGATAATACCGCGTACGAATACTGTACCTTGAGCCATTATTTTTATAATAATAAATAAAAGGATCAATATTAAATCTGAAAGCCTGGTTGGGATAAACAGAATTTTCCATGGCCTGATATGGATAGACGACAACAGAATCTTCACCATTGATATCTGTGAGTTTTTCAGAATGCCATAACAAGAAATCAATTTTTTTGGTAGCCATAAAACTGGCATTAACCCCGCCAGCAAGACCATCGAATTTTTTACTTCGGTACCTCATGTTGGTGTTTAACCTGGTACGCTTATTGTAATCAGAGGTACGGTAGCCTTCATCAGCATAATGTTTACCTGATAATACAAAGTCAAAGTGTCCATATTGCTGCTGATGTGAAAAGCTGAGGCCTCCAAACATGGGTTTATTCACCCAATAAAACATCTCTTCCCTCATTGGTATGGCTACGGGTGTTTCATCTTCGACATAAAAATTTTCATTTGTGTATAACCTGGTATCCCATGTTTTGCCATTTAATTGTTTTACAGGATTTTTTGGCTGATTATAAAAACCCACGTTGTAAATAATCTTTGTTTTTGATTTTTTTGTGGGATAAGCGGTGCGGATATTTATTACACCATTCATGGCAGATGAACCATAAAGCACTGAAGATGCGCCTTTGAGTACTTCAACCTGGCCAATGTTTTCAACAGGCATATAGTCCCATTTTATATCTCCGGCATCGGCAGAAAGAATGGGCAAATCATTTACCAAAACCAACACCCTGCTGCCGGCTCCGTAAGACCATCCACTTCCGCCACGAATGCTGGTTTGTTTATCATTGACTTCAACACCGGGAATTTTGCTGATGGCATCCTTCATGCTATTGGTGTTTGTGTTTTCTATCATTTGTGGCTTTATGACTTCCATGGAGGATATTACATC